>JALZEV010000030.1 GCA_030861865.1 Thermoproteota archaeon
GCATTTGTTCCAAAGGTGAAGCCAGAACATGTTATATCTTTTGGAGATGCTATCTTTGCATTTGCAATAACCCTTATGACACTATCAATAGATATACCTGACTTCCCTCCTAACTTAACAGAATCAGAGCTATTAAGCAGACTTTATGATATGTATCCGCAAGTCGAGAGTTATATTATCAGTTTTGCTGTTATTGCAATCTTCTGGATTGGATATCATCAGGTTTTCAATTTTATTAAAGAATCTCATATTTCAATAGTTTACCTGAATTTACTCTTCCTTCTATTGATAACGTTCTTGTCAATCACTACCTCTCTTGTAATAAATTATGGTTCATATCAAATTCCATATGTCATTTACTGTGTTGTTGTGATTATGACAAGTTCTTTACTTGCTCTCATATGGTGGTATGCAACGAAAGATTATAGATTGGTTGACAAGGACATCCATCCACTCTTCGTAAGAGGAATCATGGTAAATCTTCTTTTAGTTCCCTTCGTATTTGGTATTTCTATCCTTGTTTCTTTCTTTGATCTGGATATTGCTCAATATTTTTGGTTGATTATTGTTCCACTAAACATTGTTGTTAGAAGGAAATATAGGCACTAAAAAATTGATTAATAGAGCAAACCGATAGGTCTACCATAGCAACAAAATCCTATGATAGTTATAAACAGACTAGACCTGATCCAGCGGGCTTGGGGCTTTATAAACTGTCTAGTGCTGTAAGATAAGCCAGTTGTAATTAATAAAACAAAGAGAAAGCGTAATATCCCTTCATTATTGTTTTATATACAATCGGCATGACTTCTCATAGTATGCCTTTATAATGATATTTAAGACCACTCCCCAGGTTCGATGTTTTATAAAATAAGAAGAACAGGATATGAAATACCGAAATAGAATCGACATAATAAGCCAAATTCTAAAAATTGCGAACGGTGGCGACGTTACAAGGATCAAGATAATGTACAGAGGACTTCTTAGTTACGCCCAAATCAAAGAGTATTTGATGCTCCTCACTGAAAAGGAGTTACTTCGCTACGACAAAGAGACTCAGACATTTAGGACTACTGAAAAAGGTCTTAGGTTTCTTGATATATACGATCGAATAGGTGACATGATCAATGAACGACAGCAACGACAAATGTGGATACAAAGGGAAGAAGTCTGATAGAGAGCTGCATATATCTCATCAACACTTTTTGGCTTCTTCTACCTGATTTGCGAAGCGTGAATATGACGAATAAAAGTTCCCTTAAGAGAGTGGTTAAATTCTACTGCTTCTGCCTTCGCTGTTGCTCTTCTGCTTCTTAATACTCAATGGAAAAAAATGAAATAGGGACTTTTTGCAGTTTCATATGTCTAGTTAGTTGGTTGTTGTTATTGGTATTATTATTCTTGTCTTAATCATCATCGCTTTCGACAAGTGGAGGTAAGACTTCGCATCCGCCCAGTCCCTCTAATGCTTCTGTAGTGATTCCAACTGCACATAATCCCTGGTGGAATCGAACATCTTCTTCGCTTACCTCTTCACCTTCTTCAGGTGGAAAAGCTTCGTGTACAGCTTGGTCTGCTATCTCTATTGCTGCTTGCTGCTCCTCATCTATCTCTTCACCCCAAGAGTTGCAAAAGCTGTTGCTGTTGTCCCTATGGTTCCTAGAGCTACGATGAGTATCGTAGCTAATTTTATGTTTGGATTTATCATTGCAATCGATTAACAACCATTCAAATAATTATCTAGTTTGAAACAGAAATCATAAAAGACTAATCAGAAAACTGATCTAAAATGATTAGATCTCTCCCTGACAGGGCCTATAGGTCGTTGCGTTCCCAAAGCGAGAGCTCATTGTGCTTCTTTGTTTTTCCCTATTGTTAACGTCTGACACATTTGGCCTGATAATGATCTGGACAGTGCAGTTCGCCATAAACTCCAACAGCATCATCGCCACGACCGGAGCAGCAGGAGGAGGAAAAAACAACAACCCTCCCCTCTATGATACACAACTATAATCTCAGAAGCAAGAAGCTGATAGGGTAATAATCGAGCCATTAACAAAAAATCGAGCCATTAACAAAAGAAAGAAATAAAGAAAATTGCTTGCGGTCCCAAGAGCTTCTTTTCGTAGCTATGATGCTTAACCAGTTTATCGTCATGTCTGCGACGATATCTCCAAAGTGCCATTCATGCTAATGTTATTAGGTGTACTAGCACCTGCAGTTTTTATTGTGATACTGTTGCCCAGTGACAGAGACACGCATAACTTTAGGAGGCACTTTTGGCAGCTTCAAGTAATGTTAAATTTACTTTGTTAATCAGAGATTCTATGCTTAATGGCTTTACTGCGAATTCATCCGCGCCATAATCCATTATCCTTGTCTTTTCCTCTGATAAATTCCTATCCGCCAAAACAAAGACCTTCACATTTTTGTTCATCCTTCTTACGTTTAGTATAAGCATAGCGCTTCTATCCGATGCTATCTTTCCATTAACTGTAATTGCATCAATTACATCACCTAGTTCTGCTAATTTGTCAATACATTCTTGCGCGGATAATGCTTGATGGGTTTCATAGCCATCTAACTTGAAGAAACTGCGAATAAACGAGTTAAGTTCAGCGTCATCATCGCAAACTATTACATGCGGTGTCTTATTTTGCATTAATAAGATCATGTAGCAATACGCCCCTATTATCTTCTGTGCTATCAATAAGTTATTCTACTACCCCTTTTTTGTTCTCCCATTTGAGAGGTAATGATGCTGTTAAGTCAAGAATTTGAATTTCTGGGCTTCTAAGTGTAATGATGCATTGATGATGCTTAAAAAACACACCGACACTTAATCTCCTTAGGTTCACTCAAGCTCAAAAGGGCGAGTATAAAAAGGAGGAGAATATACCTGGTGACACTTTCATATTGACATTAAGCTGATCAAGCTTTACAGAAAAAATAGACTTTTCTGTGACTTGAAAGAGCATCATCCTGGCTTGCCAAATCCAAAGAGGTTTGCAAACGACAGGGAGCCGACAGTTGACGAAATTCAAGATAATTTTTATACAATACTTAATATACGCTTTTTTAACGACTTGCAATGCTATGGCGAAGGCAGAGAAAAAGAAGAAGACAGCAAAACCAAAAGTCAGCGCAATCCCAAAAGGCTATCACTCTGTTACTCCAGTTCTCGTAGTCAAAGGAGCAGAACAGGCGATCGAGTTTTATAAAAAGGCTTTTGGCGCCAAAGAGCTTGATCGTGCATACATGCCAGGCAGCAACATAATACTGCATGCTGAGATGCAGATTGGCGACTCTCCTATCATGCTAAACGACGAATTTCCAGAGATGAACTGCAAGTCTCCCCAGTCAGTGGGAGGAGCAAGTACTGCATTATATGTCTATGTCAAAGACGTCGAAAGGATATTCACCCAAGCATCGGCCGCAGGTGCAACCGTTACGATGCCAGTAATGGACGCATTCTGGGGTGACAGGACCGGGCAATTGATTGACCCTTATGGACATGTCTGGTCGTTTGCAACCCGCAAGCGCAATCTATCCCCAAAAGAGATACAAAAGGCACAGGAAGAGTGGTTTTCCAAGATGACAAAAGGGCAGCAGGCGCAAAAACCACAATAGCATAAACACTCCACTCTAACGAATAAGGATTAAGGTGTCTCTTTCAGAACGAGCTAAATGAACACAACAAGCAGGCTCATCCTTTTGGTGGGGTGGAGCAATTGCATGACAGTGGAGGAGGAGGAAGAAGAAGAAGCGCTAGACTGAATGTGCCCATATATTTTTGTCCTCTTCGCCCTTTATACATATAGTATGTTGATAGTTCAGGTATTGCGTCTCTTTCATCGTTGCCCTGACAATTTCTTCAGGGAATACTCAGCCAGAGTGTATATATTTTGCCGCCGCTCCACTCCTCACCTTACTCATCTGTATCTAGTACCCTCCTATTCTTTTTCATAGCGTTTATCATGTATTACAAGGTATGACAAGCAAGAAAAAATAGTACATACTTGTAGGCTAGTTACTGATAAAGAATAATCTGAAGTTTTTAATATGCTATGTTTTATATATAGATACAGATATGCCAAGAGGAGTAAAGAAAGGCGTTAGCAAACAAAAGTTTGAAAGGACCGTAAAGAAAATAAAACGTAAAGGCAATGCAAAGAATCCTTATGCAGTAGCAAATGCAAAACTGGGACGCAAGAGTAGCAGCAGAAGAAAAAAATCACGCAAGTAATTTGATTTATGGCTTGCCAAGTGTTTCAAGCTCTCTTAGCAGACTTGTTTATTCCTATGAAGAATCTATATCTCATAATGTACAACAAACACACACGCTGATACCTCTAATAATGGGCTCAAAAATGCCAAGACAAGGTACAAACCAAGAGTATCTCTACTTCCAAAAAAGCTGCTCCACGCTACAACAGGAAGGCAGCGAAATATTTTTCTCCCTCAGTACAAGTAGGAGATTTGCCAGGCGAAGGGCTACCTCACATTCAGAAGGCAAGCACACCACCTACAGTCGGCGCGCACCTTGTTTTCATACCCTGACAATCACATGATTAAATAAAACAGGTTCAGCGAGGAGCATAAAAAATGACAAGGGTACCAATGACAGAAACTATTGAGCCTATAATCTCGTATCTATCAGGCTTCTTTTTATCAACTATTCTACCCCAAATGATTGCTGACACTATGAATATCCCGCCATATGCAGCATATACTCTTCCAAACTCTGCGGGTTGTAAAGTCAGGATTATCCCATAGACAAATAGAATGATTCCGCCCAAAGCGCCTAGTACAACAGTTTTCTTTCCTCGTAGCCACAGCCATACCAGATAGCCTCCGCCAATCTCTGCAATGGCAGCGGCAAAGAACAGTGCTAGTGTAACAAGAGGAGTAAGAGGAGCTTGTATTATTACTTCTGCTGCGACCAGATAGATTCCTCTCCTTTTCTTGGCATATAGAATACGATAGCAACACCGGCCAGTGCAATCGCAGCGCCTATAATATCGAATCTATCTGGGGCAATTCCTTCAACAATCCATCCCCAAATTACAGCCATGATGATAAAGATACCCCCATATGCAGCATAGATTCTATGGAAGTGTGATGGCTGGAATGTCGGAACAATACCATAGAGAAACAACACAAAGCCTCCGAGAGCGCCCATCATCCAGCTCATCCCGTCGCGCAGCCACAGCCATACCAGATAACCTCCGCCAATCTCACACAGACCTGCTATAAAGAAGAAAAGCAATGTTATGGCAATTTTTTTGATTTTGTTACGATCTGCCATAATTTAATGCCCGCAACAAGAAGAGGACTAGTCTATCTGCTTTATGATTATTTCTATATCTCAGGCTCCTTACTTTCATCTAACAATCTATTGAGGTTGCTGTAATGCCGTATTTTGCAGCTGCCATTGGCTGCAGTTATCCGGCGGTATAGCAGCAGCAGCAGCAGCTGCTGCTCTAAGTCCATAGAATCTGTAGTTCACTAGTAAGAAGCTCTTTTAGTTTCTTATTCAGCCTGCATCAAATGTGTTCGTTGCTGTTGAGCTTTAGTAACTCCTCCTATTGTCAAGCAGAAAATCTATATCTTTTTTGTCTAGGCTGTAATGCACTTACCGTGCTGTTATTGCTATTGTCATACTCTACTGTTAAATGTGTAGTAGTCCTCTGGTTTGATGCTTCATCTGATAAACTCGAGGCTCTGAAACATCTGCTCTACCGGTGGTGGAGGACCACCTGAGGGTGTTGTTACTGCAGGACCTTCGTAGGTGACAAACTCACCTGACACTATCTGTCTTAGTCCAGGTTGTGGGTTCTCTGGAATAGTCGCGAGAATTGAATAACTCCTCATATCTCCGAATCCAGGACTGAGCTGATATGTCATTTCTATAAGTTTGGCCGGCGCTGTTCTTATTGTTGTATTTGGATCTTCGGGACTAGTAATATTGATTGTGAGGTCTGTGCTATTTATGATTTGGATATTAGTATAATTACGTCCTTGCATTTCCTCTATCACAAACGCTAAGAAATCATCTGGTGTAATACTGGCTGGATCCTCAATGACCTCAAATTCAGGTCTATGGCTTAAACGATCATGTAGAATTTCTACGGCACTTTCGGACTGCTCGCAGTTATACGTTCCTACAGTACCGGGCACTGACTCTTGCTGTGGGCAGATGAGAGCCAGTATGAAAAAGCCTGCCTCATTTGCAACACGAAAGTTAGGAAGATGTAAATTGTCGATGTCCTGTACTACCCAGCCATATGGCACCTCCATTCTAAATCCGTCTGCTGTGTTTTGGAATGTCCCGTTGTGAATGACTGCAGGTATGCTGGTCAGTTGTTGTTGTTGTTGTTGTTGTGCGCTTGCTATTCCTACGTTGGGACCAAAAAGAAGGACAACAACAATAGTAGCAGCAATTGCTGTTAGAACTATTGTTATCATCATTATCATATCCTCATTTCGACTGCGGATGAACGCAATGGTTCTCCTCGTCCCTCGAATCAGATTGTGGCGGCTGTTGTGTTGTCGTTGTCGTTATATTCGCTTGCTGCTCTTGCGCTAGTGCAGAAAAGGGGGCGGCAACTAGAATTCCTTTAAAAAGAATTGTTGTTAGTAATGCTAATGGTTCATATATAATCATGACACAGCATAAAAGTATCTATTGTCATTTAATCCTATAGAATAGGCTAGTATAGTCTCAGATATGGCGCTTAGATGAAAGATATTTTTCTAAAAGAAAAAACCCAAACTAATAATTTAATAGGACAGCTTTTCAATTGTATCGTATGTCAAAGGATAAGATTGCTAATTCCTTTTCAAAGTACTCTGACGGCAAAGTATGCATAATCCTATGCTTGCCTTTTTGAGGCTCTTGTAACGTCTAGTGATTTTGCTTAAGGATATCCTTTATAATGCATATATATATTACTTGACCACTTGAAGATCCTCAAGCAACTTATCTATGCTTGTGACCGTTTTGCCCTCGTTGTCGGCAATTTGCTGCAGGGCTGGTGGATTCTCCATGTAATCAGGAATTCGTGCAGTTATTCTCTCTTGGTAGGTAGGAACATGCTCGTTTTGATAAAAAACACCAATCGGTATTTTGTTGCCCCACTCATTTGACTTTTCAATCACTTGGGACATTTTCTGATTTATCTCATCAGTGCTATGCACCTCGCCATCGTAGCCTGTTTCTTCTAGCTTATACATCCTCGGCAGAGCTTTGCCCGATTTCGGATCGGTGTTATCAAGCCCTTGGAACCATTCCTTGGTATTGATATCGTTATACGTAGGGCATGGCTGTAACACGTCAATGAATGCAAGTCCATTATGGGCAACTGCCTTCTTAATCAATTCCTTCAGGTGACGGACGTCGTAGGAATAACCTCGTGCAAGGAAAGTAAAGCCTGCAACAAGCGCAAGAGCTATCGGATTGACAGAATTGTTAACATTTGGCTGCGGCAGCGATTTTGTCTTCATGCCCAGTTTAAGCGTGGGCGCAGCCTGTCCCTTTGTCAATCCATAGACAGCATTATTGAAGATGATGTAGACCATATCGACATTTCTACGCCCTGCGCTCACGAAATGACCCGCACCAATTCCAAGGCCGTCACCATCTCCCCCAACCGCAATAACCTCAAGCTCAGGATTTGCAAGTTTGGCTCCCTGTGCGAATGGCAGCACCCTGCCATGCAATGTATGGATGCCGTATGTCTTAATAAAATGCGGCGTTTTACCAGAGCATCCAATGCCGGAAAATATTGTGGTTCTGTATGGTGGAACCTGTAGATCTGCAAGTGCCATCTGGATGGCGTTCAATATTCCGAAGTCGCCACAGCCCGGGCACCAATCGTTGTGAACATCTGTCTTGTAATCTGATAGTTTAAGCGCCACTTCTCAACACTTGCCTCCTTGGAGCATCTCCACGTATTATTCTCTTTACACCATTATAAACCTCGTCAAGTGACATCGGTCTGCCGTTATATTTTACGATCTGGTAGTTGGCTTCTAGGCCGGTGTACTGGCGCACTAAGGAGCCCAGTTGACCGCTGTAATTCATCTCTATGTCGATCACCGTCTTGGCATCTTTTAGCATCGATTTGACCAATTCTGATGGAAATGGGTGCATGAGGCGAACTTGGATATATCTGACCTTGATGCCTTCGGCTGCCAGTCTGTCCAACGTGTCCAATATCGCGCCCTTTGTTGAGCCCCAGCTGATTATGACTGTGTCGCCACCACTGCCGTAATCTACCGCTTTATCTTCGTCTGGTATTTCCTTTATCGCAACGTCTAGCTTAGTCATCCTCTTGTCCATCATCTGCACCCTTATTTCCGGATCTTCAGTAATGTGTCCTTCCTGCGTATGTTCATCTCCGCTGTTCCAGAAAATCGCATTCTTGGTGCCAAGCACTACCATTGGGCTTATAGGATTGTTGTTGGACAGTTTGAAGCGAAGGTAGTTGCCGGCTACCCCTTTGTCTTCCTCTGTTATCTGCTTTGCCCGCAAGCCTCTGTCAATTGCAACCTTGTTGACGTTAAAGTTCTTGCAAGTGATAAGGCTATTTGCTATTGCCTTGTCCAGCATGTGTATTACTGGCATCTGGTAGCGATCTGCAAAGTTAAACACCTTTACACTATCGTAAAAGCTCTCCTCGATGTCGCCTGATGCAAACACTATCCTTGGGAACTCGCCATGACCTGCATTGATTGCAAAGTTCAAGTCTCCCTGCTCGTGGCGCGTCGGGAGACCTGTCGAAGGACCTGTTCTCTGATAGAGGGAGACCACCAATGGCACTTCATTCATACCGGCCCAGCCAAGCGCTTCAGCCATAAGTGAAAATCCTGGGCCTGATGTTGCAGTTGCAGTGCGGACACCGGTAAGGGCACTGCCAATCGCCATCGTGATCGCCGATATTTCATCTTCTGTCTGCATGACAACTGTAGAGCCTTTCTTACCGGGGGAATCATAGAGATTCAGTATCTCGTTTGCCTCAAGAAACTCACTATCGTCTGACGCAGGAGTAATCGGATAGTAGGTCTGGAAACGGCAGCCTGCGACCATCTTGCCTAGAGCGGACGACTGGTTGCCCTGCACTATTATTATGTCTGGCTGGGGAGGCTTTGTCTTTAGACGGTAGCTAAAATTGCTCCCTGGAAATTTTGCCTTGGCATAGTTGTATGTGTGAATGGAAGCCCGTACGTTCAGGTCAGCTACTTTCTTTTTTGTGCGAAAGATGAATTGAATGGCCCTTGATAACACTTCGCTATCAAAATCCATTATTGCCATTGAAGCCGAAATCGCCATGACATTTACCATACGAGTCAACCTGCTGAGTGCAGGATCCTCTGCCTTTTGAGCAAACTCTTGCAAGATCTGAAAGAATGGCATAGGGAACAAGATCGCGCCACGTCTTTTGGCGTACTCAAGTGCATCCTGCACTGTAAATCCCAAGCCTGCCTTTTCCAGCACCTTTTTAATACGCACTGCAGCGGGGTCGTCAACAGTTGGCACCTCATCAAGCGAGGTGTCGATGATGTCTGAATCGTAGATTATAGCACCACTTGCAGTTACCTCTTCAAAGTGGCGATAGATGGTTTCAGCATCAAACGAAACAAGCATGTTGATCTCGTCAACATGAGAACGCAAAGGTTCGTCGCTAACCCTTACAGTAAAGTAGCTATGCTCACCCTTGATGTTGGAATAGTATTCCCTCTTGCCAAATAGGTGCAGACCTCCTATGGCGCAGGCACGGGAAAAAATGTTTGCGGCAGAATCTACTCCGCTTCCTTGGGCTCCCCCTATTACCCAACTCAAAGAATTCGTAATGATTTTTTCCAACTTGAATTCTTTCACGTGCCCTTCTTTTAATGCTTTAGAACTATTATTATCCGCCACCGGTCGCAGCATCGTAGAGGCAGCATTCGCATGAATCCTTCTGACCGCAGTAAGGGCAGACGCACATACATGCATCAATGGGATTACCGCAATTTTCGCAATTCACTTCTTCAATACTGCTGCCTGCCATCATCTTCCCCGTGATGTTCTCATGCAATTAAACTATAATTATACTTTTTTACCTGACAGTGACTGATTTTGCAAGGTTCCGTGGGAAGTCTGGATTCGCATTGTTCTGAAGCGCAAGGTAGTAAGAAAACAACTGCAACGGGATGATTTCAACCAGCGGATACAGCAACTCGTTGTCTATCTTGGGAATCTCTATCATCGCATCATAAATATCATTTGGCACATTTGAAATGCCAATTACTTTTGCACCCCTTGCCTTTACCTGGTGTGCACTAGAAAGCATGTCGCCGTAAGTCCTATCGTCAGGGTTGAGCACAAAGACCACCGCATTCTTATCCATCAGAGCAAGTGGACCATGTTTTAGCTCACCTGCTGCAATCCCTTCTGCATGGACATAAGCAAGCTCTTTCATTTTTAGCGCGCCTTCAAGTGCAATTGGAAAATGAATAGACCTGCCAAGAAGGTAAATGTCGTTTACCTTTGGCATTGTAATGTTCACTAGCCTTTCAATACTTTCCTGTTGTGCAAGCATTTTTGATATCTTGTCTGAAATTACCTCCCTATCAAAGCCAATCTTGCCTCCACTGATCCTATCAAGTATTGCATAGGCTAGTGACACCTGACCCGTAAAGCTCTTTGTTGCTGCAACGCCGATCTCAGGGCCTGATTTGATACTGAGTGAAACATCTGCAGTCCTCGCAAGCGAGGACGTTTGAACATTTACAATGGATAGTATTTTTGCGCCAGCTTCCCTTGCAAGCTTGGTCGCCGATAGTACATCTGCAGTCTCACCACTTTGAGATATCGCAATAATTACAGTATCTTTGTCTATTGAGTCCAAATTGTACTGGAACTCACTTGCCATAACTGGCTCAAACCGCTTCTTCAAAAAGCGAGAGCCCATCATAGAGACTATAAGTGAAGTATGATAACTTGAGCCACTACCAGTGACAAGGATATTGCTAGCGCTTACAATTGAATCACAGAACGCCTTTATCTTGTGCTCGTCTTGGTAGGTGGCTGCCTTGACACTTGTGCGTTGCTCAAATATCTCCTTGATCGTATAGTGTGCAAATTCACCTTTATTGGCGTCAGCAAGCTCCCATGCTACCTTGGTCATGCTCCTTGTCACCGGCTCGCCACCGAAATTGACAATGCTGACTCCGGCCTTGTCGATTATCGCCATGTCTCGATTGTCAAGAAATATTGCCTGATCTGTATACTGCAAAAAGCCAAGCACATCGCTTGACGCATAATAAGTATTGTCAGAAATCCCAATGACGAGTGGCTCATCAAGTCGTGCACATGAAAGCGTGCCATTTGCAAACATAGCTACAAATGCGTACGAGCCTTCAAGCTGATTTACTGTTTCCATCATTACTCGCTTGATGTCTCTATCTGTGTTGTAATATTCTTCAAGCAGATGAGCAATGACTTCAGTATCTGTCTCGCTTCGGAATATGTGTCCCTTCTTAACTAGCTCTTCTTTAAGTGGTAGGTAATTTTCAATTATTCCATTATGTACAACCGCGATATTGTTGTTACAGCAAGGGTGAGGATGGGCATTGTACTCCGTGACACCTCCATGCGTAGCCCACCGGGTATGGCCGATACCAACAAACCCTTCCATTCCTGCAAGATTAAGGAGGCTGTTCACTTGGCCTACCTTACCGATCCCTTTTCTTACGGAAATCGTATTATTAGTTGAAAGTGTCGCTATCCCCACGCTGTCATAGCCTCTATATTCCATTCTCTTGAGGCTGTCGACTAGTGCTGGCGCGACAATATCCTTACTAAGGATACCAATGATAGAACACATCACTAATCTTTGAGAAAGAGGGCTTTTATCTATTGAGTGTTGATACTCTGTTTTTATTTAACTAAGAAATCACAGGTAATTTTCTTCATTGTGGGTTAAATATAAATACTACAAGTAGAGACCTGAATGTTCCTTCTATATATGAATATAAAATTGTTGTACGCTTTTTTGCTTCCGATTAAATCACAGAATTTTCATAATAATAGGTATTTCTACGCTTCTTCTTATGACTAATATAATGATCTGTGTGGATGACAACAGATTTTTCAATCATATACAATTTCAATAGCAAGAGCTTTATGTTGTGGCTGAAGGGCAAAGAGGCCAACGGATCTAACACTCGCACCTGAACCAAGGTGTTTTCCCTGCTACTAACTCTACATGAGAAGGCGTGCGACCCTTCTGCCTCGCTTCTGCTATTATAACAAGCCAGCCATCAGATCTCAAATCCTGACTAAGGCATATGTCACTCCCAAGCACTTTAGCCTAAAATGAAATAATCATACAGAAGATCATGGCTAAGAATATGCTTTAGGTAGGCAGGTTAAAGAGGCTCTTTAAGCTTAATTTAGGATAAAAACACCTTCTTGCAGAAAAATTGTGATCTGACATGCTTTTATTCTGAGACGCTTTATTATAAAAGTCATTGAAGATTTACACTTTCAAGTGCCCAGCATGTGGCTATGAGTCAAAGCACCCTGTTGGGACTCCAGACATGGATCAAATCCTAACTGACGTCAATAACGAATTTGCTCAATATAGACTGTTTGTGTGCAGAAAGGAGCTCACACTAGTACATGCAGATATACTCGATACACATTTTGACAACAAGTGTCCGTCGGACAAGAGTGAGCTGGAACCGATAGATGATCCTGAGCATGTCAAATGCCCTCGGTGCAGTAAAGAGTTAAAGGTTGAAGATACCAAACCACTGGCTACAACGGACGGGCCCGCAGAATAATAAAAAATATGTCTAGCTACCACTTCTGTTAAGAACTTGTTGGTATTTCTTCGCCGCTGTCAATTTTTTAGTGTACGGCAACGAAGCTTCGTGGTTATATACTTCGATTGCTTTCCCAAGTGACATGCCTTTTCACTTTGGAAAAAAAGACCAATCCGAAGTACATTTTATCACAGATAACATAACTGACAAAGATGAACTAGAAGAAATTAGGAAAATTGCCAATAGGCTTGGTCAAGATGAAAAAGTCCGGTTTGTTGCAAAACAATCTAGAATGAAACCAGGTGGCTCTGCATTGGCTACACCTAACATAGTTTTTGCAACTGACCGGCGCATAATAATCAGAAATCCTACAATGCTGGGAATGCGCGAAAATATTGAGGATATTCCATATGACAAGATGACTAGTGTCAAACTAGAAAAAGGTATTTTCTCATCTACAATTCTAATTAGGGCTCCAGGGCTGAGCGAAATGAGTCGAGTTAGCAAGCATAGTGGACTGATCGCTTGGGGACGAGGAGAAGACGGACAAATTGACGCTTTGCCAAGAGATAAGGGAGAACGGCTTTTTACAATTATCAGGGAAGGGATAGATGGAGCCAAGAAAGTAGCAGCAGCACAGTCTTCTGGCACCATTGTTAACCAGCAGCAAATATCAATAGCCGATGAATTGACAAAGCTAGCTACACTAAAACAACAGGGTGTCATTTCTGAGATTGAGTTTACCCAAATGAAGCAAGATTTGCTGAAGAAAATGCAAGGATAGTG
>JALZEV010000032.1 GCA_030861865.1 Thermoproteota archaeon
GCACAGCCAATGCACCTTTGCTCATCTATGTCCGGAATTATAGCAATTGGCATCTTTAATTCACTTAAAGTCAGTATCGTTCGAAACTATTTAAACCCTATGTATACTGCAAAACACTGTTATAATAAAAAACTTCTATGTGCAGAATAAACTGATTGAATAACAAAGTATGAATGAAAATAAAGGAGAAAGGTGTTTTATTTTTTGGTCATTCTGAGCACGTCAACTTGGCCACTGTGTAGCCAATCCTTCAGCTCATCATGTGTTGGCTTGGCGTCATGCTTGCCTGCCAAATGAAGATGCAGAAGAACATAGTTAACTTGGTTGAGTAAGGGTTTGTTTGATTCGTCACCTTTGCGAGTTTTTTCCCTCAAGTCAGCCGGAACAGTATTCCACCATTCTTCAAATTTTCTAACCATACTAACATCCTAAGAACTGAACTTATTAAGGGTTTTCGGTTTTGCAAAACACCGTTATGCCGCTACAGACGTGGTAACTTCTGCAGCCCATTAGAAATATAAGGATTGAGAAAAAAGAGCAAAGCTTGTGCCCTTCGCAATTCATGAGCTGCATAGTGCATATAGATCCTACCGACAGTTTCTGGATTGCAACCCGCCTCTCCATCACGCACGGTACATCTTCCCCTTTTTTGAAGGTTCATATTTTGCATACCGTAAGGTAGATGTGCTGCGAACTGTAGCGATTGCAAGGGCAATTTCCGCTAATCCAAGCTATGTCGATATCGGCTGCGGCTACGGCGATTTTCTCGATAAAGTGCGACAGCTCTTGCCTACTGCAAGAGGGATAGAAAAACACGGAAGTATCTTTTATGCATTTCAGATTTCAAAGCCTGACTACATTAGTCTGACACCCGCCGAGGAATTGTCTGAGTCAGTCGATGTAGCATTTGTCGGCTGGATGGAGCCCGGGCAGGACTTTCGTAGGTTTGTGGCCAAATGCGCGAAGTGTGTTATTACAACCTTTGATACGGGTGGCCAATGTGGCATAAACTGTGCCTGCGAATATGAAGAATTTGGCTTCCAAAGGGTGGCATGGTGGAGAACGCCGTCGTGGATAGATGTAAACGGAGAGCTCATGAACCGTTACTATACATCTTCACTTGACTCAGGCAAGAAGAAGCAGTTAGCAAAATTGCGCACTGCACACAACTTTTGGTATGTGTATACAAAGCCAGAGCTGGCCGCTAAGATCAAGTCAGGCTTGCAATCGTGGTTGAAAAAAGAAGTAGAAGATCCAAATGATAGGTTCGATTTTGAGTCTGTCCTTGATGAATGCGGCTTCCATTACATGGAGGAGCTGCCAGGACTTGCAAACAATAGGAAGGTGTGGGAAGTGAAGTTCGACTAAATGCCATTTAATCTCGAAGATCTGCGCAAGGCTAGACATGAGCTCGCGCAATTTCGTGCCAATACATTGTCATCATACCATGAGCGCTACATCTTCCCTTTTTTTAAAGGGTCATACTTCGCATACAGGAAGGTCGATGTACTGCGCACAGCTGCAGTTGCAAATGCAATTTCAAGTAATCCAAAATACCTCGATGTAGGATGTGGCTACGGAGATTTCCTAAAGCAGGTACGGAAGTTTATTCCTAGCGCTGAAGGAATTGAAAAGGACGCCGGGATTTTTTATGGTCTTGGCATCATAAAGCCAGATTATATTAGTATTGCCGACGCGCATTGGATAGACAAAAAATACGACCTTATTTTCGTGGGTTGGATGGAGCCAGGCCAAGACTTCCGCGATCCAATTGCTCGTAGCACTGATGTTATTATCACAACACTTGATCAGGGCATCAGCTTGGATGCTGAATTTGACGGTCATGGCTTCCAAAGGGTGGCATGGTGGAGAACGCCGTCGTGGCAGGATGTCAACACGGAGATCATGAATCGGTATTATACAAAAATGCCAGACAGCAGGCGAACCGAGCTTGTAAGGATGCGAGGAGCGCACAACCTTTGGTATGTGTACGCAAAGCCACAAAAAGTCCGAAGCGTCAAGGCAGCACTCAAAGTGCAGGTTGAAAAAGAATCACCTATTGATCATAGATATGACTTTGAATCCATACTTGATGAATGCGGATATGGCTATTTGCAAAAGCTTGAAAATCCTGTAATGCTAGAACCAATGTGGCAGGTGCAATGGAATTAGCAAGCTTTAAAGAGAGTATTACTACCAGCTCTATAGTAACAATAAATTGAAAGTTAAGGTTTTGGGAGCGGCAAAGGAGGTGGGTCGCTCGGCATTTCTCGTCAACTGTGATCATACCAACGTACTGATGGACTATGGCGTCCTGCTCAAGCGTGAGCCCATTTTTCCAATGCATGTCAAGCCCAAGGAAGTTAATGCAGTAGTCATCACTCATGCACATCTTGATCACTCAGGCTTTGTTCCTTCCTTGTACCTGTCCGGCTCAACAAATATTCCGGCCCTTGGAACTCTTCCAACTTTTGAGCTTTCTGAATTGCTTATTGAAGATATGATTAAGATCTCTGGATTCTATCTACCATTTGAATACATTGATGTTATGACGATGCTCAAGAGCTCTAAGAATCTGCAATATAGAGAACCCTTCATCGTAAATAATGCCAAGGTGACACTCCATGAATCAGGTCATGTCGTAGGTGGTGCAAGTATTGTAGTAGAACATGAAGGCAAGAAAGTATTTTATAGTGGTGACATCAATACTCGTGGCTCAAAGCTTTTGCGACCTGCAGACCTTGACTTTGGCGAAATTGACCTGATGATAATAGAGAGTACCTATTCGCAGTCAGAACAGCAACCCCGGGAAGAGGCTGAAAAGGAGTTCATTGAATTTGCATATGAAGTCCTAGAGCGCGGTGGAACTCTTTTTGTTCCATCCTTTTCAGTCGAGCGCGCACAGGAAATAGCAACTGTGCTCAAGGCCTACAATTTCAAACACAAGGTAGTGATGGACGGAATGGCTCTTAAAGCAAATCAGATAATGAGCCGCCACCCGGCATTCCTCAAAGACGCAGAAATGTTCAGACGAGCCATAGGTGAGGCTGAGTGGATACAGGGCTGGAGCAGGAGGCGCAAAGTAGTAGAGGAGCCATGTATCATAATTTCGCCAGCAGGTATGCTGGTAGGTGGCTCTGCAATATTTTACACACAGCAGATAGCCAACAGCGAGAAGAACGGTATTGCGATTGTATCATACCAGGGTGAAGGGACACCTGGCAGAATGCTCCTAGAAAAGCGTGTTGCCAACTTTGATGGCAAGATAAGAAAATGCTACGCTGATGTTAAGCGCTTTGAATTTTCTGGTCACAATAGCAGGAGTGAGCTTTTTGAAATCTTGGATCGTATCAAAGGCAACCCAAAGGTGCTGACTGTACATGGCGATGGCCCATCATGCATCAAGTTTGCAGAAGAGATAAGGGAAAAGTATGGCTACGAGGCGCATGCACCTGGCCAAGGCGAAGTGGTCGAGGTTTGATCATCAAGAATACCGACCCTTACAAGATGAAAAAATGTGTATCATGCAAGCGCGATATTGCACTAAATGTGAAATATTTCACCTATCCACTATCCATGCAGCAGATATGCACAGATTGCGCAGAAAAAGAGATACCGAAAACTATTGAATTATTGCAAAAAGACTTGGAAAAGATTAGAGAGGAAAAAGCTAGAGAGTGATCGTGTCTTCTTTTTTGTCAGAACTGCGGCACTTTAAATGCTTCCTCCTCCTTGCTTCTTATCTGTGGACATCTATCCAAGCATTCTAGGAACGTTGCTCATATTGTGTCGAGAACCTAAGATATTGTCACTCTCTTTTGAAACTTGCTCTTATTATTGCAAATATTCTGCAGAATCTTTTGAAGAGGAATTTGCCAAGAATCTTGCCCTCAACTTAAAGTTGCCACTGTGAGAGAGAAGATGTATATTAACTATAATATATCTGCCGGTGTTACTACATGTTCAAACATTGTAGCTGAATCACTTCATATACTAATCCGTATTATCCTCGCCGCTACACCAGATATAGGCTTAACACTATCGTTCGTTTGAATATTTGCATACACAAAAACTAAATCTGACTATTCGGGCTTTTCCCTCTTAACCCACACTGTACGTCCCTTGTGATCTAATAGCTCAACAGAGCGCTCTAATAGCTTTTTGCGGATTTCATCTGCCTCTTTGAATTTTTTCTCAGCCCGCAGCTTGTTGCGTTGTACCACTATTTCCTCAATTTCTTTCCTTTCTTTATCACTAGCTTCCACAATTTTCAGTCCGAGAATGTACATTATCTTGTTAAGAGTTGGCAATGCACTATTAGCCATATCCCTTGTTAGCTTGTCTGCTGCGATATACCTATTGAGCTTTGCTACAAGCTTCACTAACTCTGCAACTGCAAGAGAAGTGTTCATGTCCTCGTTCATTGCAGCTTCAAAGGCTCGCATAGATTCATCACATATCCTCTGCACAGAATCAACCTCGCCGCCGCTACCGACTGCAAGCTGCAGCTCGTAGGCACATGTCTCTACTTGGCGCCACCTTTGGACTGACTCTTTTAGCAATTCGTCAGTATAGTCAAGAGGCTTTGAATAATGTACTGACAAGCAGTAGAGCCGGAGAGGATTACCTCTCCATGTTTTCAGGGCTTGCTCTATTGTAACAATGTTCCCAAGTGACTTGCTCATCTTTTGTGAATTGATGGTAACCATGCCGGTGTGAACCCATATCTTTGCAAGCTGCTTACCTGTGTATGATTCTGACTGGGCTATCTCATTTTCATGGTGTGGAAAAACTAGGTCGTATCCACCGCCATGAATCTCGAATGTGTCGCCGAGATATTTGTGCGACATGGCAGAACACTCTATATGCCAGCCTGGCCTCCCATTACCCCAAGGGCTTGGCCAGACTGTTTCATCCGAATAGAACTTCCAGAGTGCAAAGTCAAGCGGGTCCTCTTTTGAGGGATCGATCTCTATCCTCGCACCGGACTCTAGCTCCTCAACTGACTTTCTTGACAACTTGCCGTAGCCCGGAAATGACTTGACTCTGAAATATACACCATTGAGCGTCGGGTAGGCATGTCCTTTTTTCATCAGACCATCAATTAACTGAATCATTTCCTTGATGTGATCAGTAGCCTTTGGGTAGTAATCTGCTTGCATTACATTCAAGCTATTAAAGTCGTTGAAGTACCTATCAATGTATGTCCTCGATATCTCCTCTGTCTTCTTGCCCTCCGCTTTTGCGCGGTTGATTATCTTGTCGTCGACATCAGTAAAATTCTGTACAAAAATCACTTTATAGCATTTTGATAGTAAGTATCGCCGCAATACATCAAATATGATGATTGTTCTTGCGTGCCCAATATGTGAGTTGTCATAGACTGTGACTCCACAGACATACATCCTCACTAGGTAGTCCTGCAGCTTTAGCTGCTCTACTTGCCGGCTAAGTGTATTGTATAATTTCACTGTCGCGATTTGAGGTGGATTAGTCCCTGCTTTTTACTTTGCTAGGCGTCAATGTAAATGTCATTTCCTCTAACGTCTACATTGTATGTCATAAGTTTTACTCCTTCAAGATAGTCAAGCAACTCTCCTGTTCTAATGTTGTAGTGCCACGAATGCAGAGGACATTCGACCACTTCGCCGTCTATCTTGCCGGGAGCAAGCGAGCCGTCCTGATGACGGCAGAGTGCCTCAATTGCATAATACTTGCTGTTTGCATAGAAAAGCGCAATTCTCGTGCCATTAATGTAAAGCTCCTTTCCGCTGTTCTCTTTAATCTCGCCCCGCTGGGCGACCTTGACAAATGTCAATTATCATCACCTTGTAATCAATCTGGCTATAAATTGGTTATCGGACAGCAGTTATCAATACACAATTCTCCGCCACATCTAAATATGTCTTCCCGTGCTATAGCAATATCAATTCCGGCATGACATCGTCATACAGGCTCATGATGGCCGGCGTTCTGGCTCTTATAATTTTCGGCATAGCTATGGCCCTCTACGGATACCAGCAAGCTGTTTATCCTGTCGATAGCGCGCTTGGATACCTGAAGAGGGCCCAGACTGCACAAACTCCTGAAGATCTGGCAAGCTTTGTATCAAAGGCAAGGGTGGAACTGCCGGAGAGCGGCAATCCTGTATGGGTATTTCCGACTGCAAAAACAGACTTGGAACTCATCCAAGGGAATCTAAACGATATTGTGACCCGCGCCAACTCGATAGCATCAATGGAGCCCCATAGTGCTGAATATAATTCGGGCATGCTGGACATTCATGTATCGCTAGAGATCATCCAGCAAGACATGATCGATGCAATGCCGTACTTCTATGTTAGTTTTACCAACATCATGCTAAGCGTAGTGTGGATAGCGATAATTCTTGCACTCTTTGTACTCATAAGAAGAGGAAGAGCAAGGTTCCGCGAACAAGAGTATGAAAACCAGTAGCTTTTATTGCATGTCTCGTCATTCATAAGTCGTGCCCGGAAAAATAGCGAATAGCAACCTTGCAGACAAGGGAATACGGGCATATGAGTGGGCTGCCACCCGTATGAGCATAGTTGAAAAGATAAGAGCAATAAATGAGAGCAGCCAATCGCTGGCAGGTATTCGGCTTGGCTTCTGTCTTCACATTACAAAAGAAACATCAGTCCTTGTGATGGCTGCAAAGAGTTTGGGTGCAGATGTCGCGATTTGTTCAGCAAATCCCTTGTCAGCCCAGGATGACATTGCGGCTTTTCTGTACAGCAAGGATGTAGATGTGTACGCCTGGCGTGGCGAGACAGAATCAGAGTATCAGCAGTGCATACGCAGTGTGCTTGCATTTAGACCTGTCTTAGTAACTGATGATGGAGGTGACCTCCACTCAATAGCCCATCATCAAAAGGTAAGGGGCATAGCGGGTGGCACCGAAGAGACAACATCTGGGGTAAAGAGGCTTATTGCACTAGAAAGTGCAAGGAGACTCCTTTATCCTGTTATAGCGGTCAATAATGCGCGTACAAAATACCTTTTTGATAACAGACATGGCACTGGGCAAAGTACCATTGATGGCATACTGAGGGCAACGGGCATACTATTGGCAGGCAAGAACGTCATTGTATGCGGATATGGCTGGGTGGGCAAAGGCGTGGCAACTAGGGCAAAGGGCATGGGGGCTATAGTGACTGTCACCGAAGTTGATCCTATAAAAGCAATCGAAGCCAAGATGGATGGATTTGAGGTAATGCCACTGCTAGATGCTGCTCCTGCTGGCGACGTTTTCATTACATGCACAGGACAAACGTGCGTAATAAGAAAGGAGCATTTTCTTAAGATGAAAGATGCTGTCATTCTGGCAAACGCAGGGCACTTTGATGTCGAAATCGATATTGAGAGCCTTTATAACATCAGCCGCTGTCAGCCGGTGCAGATCAGTCCAAATATCGAACGCTTTGATATTAATGGAAAGAGGTTATTCCTGCTGTCAAAGGGGAGAGTAGTCAACTTAGTTGCTGCAGAAGGCCACCCGCCGGAAGTGATGGCTCTCTCATTTGCCAACCAGCTGCTATCTATTTTGTACATTGCAAAAAATCATGACAGGATGGAAGTAAAAGTGCATAGCGTCCCAGAAAAAATAGATCAAGATGTTGGAAACTATGCACTTGATTCAATGGGGATCAAGATAGATCAAATGATAGAGGAGCAACAGCGCTATCAGCACTCCAGTTAGGTTAAAATGCTGTGCGTTTATTGCAAATGTAATGTCGGAAAATAGCAGTAGTAGCGAAAGCGCAGTCATTACAAGCGCACTCCCTTATGCAAATGGTGAGATACATCTAGGCCATATAGCCTCCACATATCTACCGGCAGATATTTTCACAC
>JALZEV010000045.1 GCA_030861865.1 Thermoproteota archaeon
ACAAATGAGCTAGCCAACAATCCGTTTAGAATAGATGTGCGTCAGCTAAGAAGCGAAGCAGAAGCGCTCAAGCGCCAGCTGCAGGAGCTAATTAATTCTGTAAAGAGACAACAACAAGATCAGCAACAGACGCAGCCAGGCTCAGCGATGGGAATATACAGTTAGCCAGTTATTCTAGAATCTACCTTTTTTTCTTTATAAGAGGGACAAAGAGTTTAAAATCACAACTGCAAATGCACCTAAGAAATTTCAGTTGTTAGATAGAGAAGGTAGACAGAAATAATCGGAAAACAAAGCATTCTTATTCACTTTTTGTCTAACATTTTTCATATTCCGCTATTCTAACACGCTTTTGCTCAAGCAGCCACTCATCTAGGTTCTTCTGCCCCATCAGCTCTTAAGAAACCATGGATAACGATGAAGAACTAGCTGAAACAAGATTATAGACCTCATCGTCAAATGAAAGATCAGATTGCAGTTACTTATATGCAGATGTTGAACCAGTGGGGCAGAATACACAAGGGATAGTAAATGAATTTAGTTTCTCATACATCGAGAGAAGAATTGCTAAAAGGCAATTGTTAGTAGTATACTTACTAGGTTATTATTATTATCCTCAGTTTGAATTGGTGGTGACACCTCATAGGCTAAATATAACTGTTAATTAGGAAAACTTGCCAATAGAGAATGAATGAATAATCTGTCAACCGTAAATGCTGAAATTAGCATTGTGCCGATTGGTACTTCTGATACAAGTATAGGCAAAGAAGTAGCAGTCGCATACGATGCAATTCGCAACATAAAGAATCTCAAAAAGGTAACTCTTACCCCAATGAGTACCCAAGTAGAATCGGACAATATAGACAATATATTTCAAGCAATACATTCCGCTCATGATTCTGCTAAATCAGTTGGGGCCAAGCGTGTGATCTCGACAATAAGGATCGACGAAAGATTGGATAAGCCAAATACTTTGGATGAGAAGATCCAGTCTGTGAAGACAAAAGTGAGTTAAGCGGGAATAGCCACAAACTAATTTTCTAAACTATTCAAGATGGCTCATAACCGATCTTCTAGAACAAATTCAAGATAATCGAGCAGGTATGTCATATCAACCAGTTACTTGTTTTGCCTGCTTCTTAGATCTATAAAGTAATATGTAAAAAAATACATATATTGTCATCTAGCCACTTGTCAAGTTGAACGAATATACAGTATATATTTATGCATATACGTATGCTTCAAAACCAAAAGTAGGCCTAACAAATAGCGATGCACAGCCAGTAAAATCGACGAACAGTTGCATAGTTGCATAAGGCTGACTCCAGAGCCGACATCATAGAGACAATATCTCTATGCATTTACAGGCCTACATAGTTAAGTCAAAGAATGCACAAAAGAAGGCTCAACGAAAAGCATGCATGTCGCTCAAGTCAGAATCTGGCACGCTTATGCAGTATTTAGCAGTCTCCTACAGGTCCAACTGGGGTTTGAATATCTTGTACAGGAGAAAAATTGAGAGATCTACTGGTGACAGACAAAGACCTGATGCGCAGCATAGCCTTGAATCTTGGCTACTGTAGTTTGTTTTCCTTTACTTCCTTTACTAGATGTTCGCGCAGCATTTTTAGATGCTTTTGTTCATCTTCTTTCATAGTGCTCCACAGCTTTACAAGCTCAGGCTTGTTATCTTTCTCTGCATCACGAATGTATTTTTCAACAGATGAATACAGAAAATCGGCCTTCTTTTCAATCTGAGTTATCACATTGAATGTCGAATCTTCTAGTAGAGCAGCTTCTTTTGTTGTAGTTCGTTCTGTCATGCCCAATATGGGTCATAAAGACTAAAAAGAGTTACAGGATTTGCTTTGCAATTTCAAGTGCACCTCTTACGGTATGCTCCTCAGCTTCAAAGTATTCAATGCCCCGGTCCCTAAGCGCCTTACTAGTAAGCGGGCCTATTGAAACTACCTTGGTTAGGTTATCCGGCTGTAACTCATTTTTGGACACCTTGTCCATTATCTCAAAAAATGAGCGAACATTTGAGGCGCTAGTAAAAATAAGAGCATCCACCCTTTTTTGCAACAATAGATCACAAAATTCCTTCCATATGGGCTCGACCGCCCTTGTGCGAACGGTGTAGAGGAGAACTTCATCAACATCCATCCCAAGGCGGATCAAGGCCTCGGTCGCAAAGCCATTTGAAGCACCGCTTCGAGGGATAATTATCTTTTTACCTGCTGGCTCTATTCCAGACATGAGGTCGACAAGTCCAAATGAAGAGAATTTTTCTAGTACTAGCCCAACTTTTATACCGTGCTCTTCAAGGCTCTGTTTTGTCTTTGGGCCTATTGCAATCACCGTAGTAGATTTCAGAACTGGTGCTATCTTGTCGCGGGCAAGGTCAAATAGGATGTTTACTGCCTGCTGGCTCATAAATGCACAATAATAGTGCTTTTTCTTGCGGAGTTTATTAAGAAACTCCTCTGCCACTTTCGGACCCTGCGGCACTATCTCTATTGCGGGAAGCGCAATAGCCCTGCCCCCTTGCTCCCTTACCAACTGCAAAAATTCTTTTGCGTCGCACTCGCTTCGAGTGATCGCAAGGATTTTGTTTTTTAATCCACCAGACATTTCTGTCACTTTATCTTGAACCAATGGAGCTTATCACTCAGTCCGGCGACCTTTCCTATTACGATTACTGCAGGGGGCCGGATATCAGCTTTTTCTGTAAGTTTCGCAATGGTGCCAAGTGTACCCTTGACAATCCTCTGCTTATCAGTTGTACCACTTGCAACAATTGCAACCTTGATGCTTTTTTTCATTCCAGCCTTTATCAAACTGCGTGAAATCTGATCCAGCTCGGCAATACCCATCAATACAACTATAGTGTCTACTGCATCGACAAGCTTGTCCCATTTGACCACCAGCTTGTCTTTTTTCGCATCCTCGTGCCCCGTGACTATGGCAACAGAAGAGGAATACCGACGGTGGGTTAGCGGAATGCCGGCGTACGCTGGTGAGGCAATGGATGAAGTAATGCCTGGTACTATTTCAAACTCTATCCCGTGCTTAATGAGGTATTCAGCCTCCTCTGCCCCCCTGCCAAAGATGAATGGGTCTCCGCCCTTGAGCCGCAGTACAGTCTTACCCTTTTTTGTGTATTTCACCATAAGCTCATTTGTCCTGTCTTGATGCGTATTGGGGTCTCCAACCATTCTACCAATATAGGCTTTTTCTGATCCTGCAGGTATCTGGTCGATTATCTCCTTGCCCACCAGTCGGTCATATAGTATAACATCACAGGTCTTCAAAAGTTCCATTGCCCGAAGCGTCATCAGCTTGGGATCGCCGGGGCCGGCTCCGCAGATAAACACCTTACCCTTTTTCATAGTTTCTTGTTCCACTCGTCAACTGCTTTACGCCAACCTTCTGCCAGATCCATTGCTCCCTGCTTTACCAACATGTTTGCTACTGTGGCACCCAGCTCTTCGGGGTTGCTTGCTCTGCCTATTTTTTTAACGTGAATGCTCTGCTTGCCATCCGCAGAAAACACACTTGCATAAAGTGTTATCTTATCATCATTGGTTATTGCCACCGCTCCAAGTGGGAACCTACAGCCCGCTTCTACCTTTCTTAGCAGTGCTCTTTCTGCAAGTACTGCTGTGCGTGAATGGCGATCCTCTATCTGTTGGAGCATGCCAGCAAGTATAGTATGATCACACCTGCACACGATGGCTATAGCTCCCTGACCTGGAGCTGGTACAAAATCTCTGATACTAAAACGCTGGACAATAACATCCTTCATGCCTAATCTGGCAAGGCCAGCCTCTGCTAGAACAGCTGCATCGTACTCGCCACTTATCACCTTTTTCACTCTTGTTTCGATATT
>JALZEV010000051.1 GCA_030861865.1 Thermoproteota archaeon
AAGGTAGGCAGCATAATCGATTCTTCTATTGTTGGAATAGCTGGAGGTAAGCTAAAGATAACTGGCGGCAGCGACAGGTCTGGCACTCCAATGCGGCCTGACGTCCACGGTGGCGTCAAAAAATATGTACTGCTTTCAACAGGTGTCGGTAACAGGAGTGAAGCTAGGATCAGAAAGCTAGTAAGAGGCAACATGGTGACAGAAGAAATTTATCAGCTTAACTCGATGTTAATTGAAGGCGAGTTGCCACAAAAACAAGAACAAGAAGCTGCTGCCGTCGGAAGCAGTACAACGCAAGCAGGGCCATCAGCAAATAAGAAGCATTAGTTCCGTACCTTAATATCTCCGGGAATTTTACGATACTAATTGTTGCATTGGAAAGAGACCCTGCCAGATTGGTATATCAATGAATATGGATATCAGCCATCAGTTAATATTGGCACCTCAGGCCACGTTGACCATGGCAAGACGACCCTTGTCGAAGCCATCACAGGAGTCTGGACGAGCGCTCATAGCGAAGAGCTTAGAAGAGGTATTACCATCAAGATCGGTTACGCCGACGCTGCATTTTATAAATGTCCTCGATGCCCCCCACCTGTATGCTATAGTACCCAACCCCAATGCGCTAACTGTGGAGGAAAAAGTGAACTTCTCCGAGTAGTGAGCTTTGTAGACTCGCCAGGCCATGAAAGCTTGATGGCGAATATGCTCTCCGGTGCAGCTTTAATGGATGGAGCAATTTTGGTGATGGCTGCTAATGAAAAGGTGCCGCAGCCACAGACAAGAGAGCACCTGCTTGCTCTCTCTGTCCTTGGCATACAGCAGATTGTCCTTGTACAAAACAAAGCTGACCTTGGCGAGTATGAAGAAGCACTTGACAATTATAGGCAGATCAAAGATTTCGTCAGTGGAAGCGTTGCAGAAAATGCACCCATAATCCCGGTGTCAGCTCAGCATAAACTCAACATTGATGTGCTCATTGAAGCCATTGAAAAAACCATCAAGACCCCGGCACGGATAAAGAACACAGAGCCGATAATGCATGTATTGCGTTCATTTGACGTCAATAAGCCGGGAAGTCCGATGAACAAGGTTAAAGGAGGGATAATCGGCGGTGCCTTGGTGCAGGGTCAGTTGAATATTGCAGATGAAATTGAGATCCGTCCTGGAATCTTGGATGAAAAAAAGGGCAAGTACGATGCGATTTCTTCTGAAGTGTCGACGCTTGGTACTGGTGCCGGCCTTGTCAAGTCAGTCCGGCCAGGAGGGCTTGTTGCAATAGGTACCAAACTTGATCCGACATTTACCAAAAGTGACTCACTCATTGGCTCTGTGGTCGGTAAGCCAGGCACCTTGCCAAATGACGTAGAAGATATCACGATAGATGTGGTCCTTTTTGATACTGCAGTTGGCACTGCGGAAATGGTCAAGGTTGAACCCCTAAAGTCAAAAGAGTCAATCAGGGTTAACATCGGCACAGCCGCGGCCAGCGGCTACGTTACAAATGTGAAGGACAGCAAGGTTGAAGTAAAGCTGAAAAAGCCAGTATGCTTGATGCCCGAGAGCAGAGTCGCTATCAGCAGGAGAATAGCGGAGAGATGGCGTCTGATTGGCTCGGGAATAGCCGCGTAGTAGATGAAAGTTCTATGTGACACGAGTTTTTTAATAGTCCTTGTTTCAAAGCCCATAAAGCGGCTAGCAAAGATCGAGTCACAGCTTGGAAGACTTGACTTCCTTATCCCCGACATAGTACAAGGAGAGCTGGAGAGGCTGTCTCAAATTGCGGGTCCCAAGAGATCGCGTCTTGCAAAAACAGCACTTGAACTTGCGAGAGCAAAGTTCAAGACAGTAGCTGTTGCACCTGCTAAGCACGTTGACGATTCCATAATTGAATACGCAATGGCTCAAAAGTGTGCAGTAGCGACGATAGATTCTAATCTGCGCCGGAGGCTAATAGCCAATCAGGTTCTGGTACTGAGCCTCCGTAAGGATAATCTCATTATAGCAAATCCGAAAATCAATCCCAAGGATCACCTTTAAATAAAATTCTTGGCGCCATAATATAGGGGTAGCGCTGATACTATGCTAGACTTTAATGGAGTCAGGTTTCATTGGCTTGGCCACGATGGCTACAAGCTGACCGTCGGCGACAAGACTATCATTTACATAGACCCTTACCAGATCTCAGAGTCTCATTATAACAAAAATGATGCTGACATTATCCTTATCTCACACAATCATTTTGACCATCTGAGTATGGACGACCTAAGACACATTGTAGGCAATAATACCACGTTCGTGGCTGCAAAGGAATGCATTGACCAGTTAAAGAATGTCAGGGCGGCCGAAACCAAAGGGGTTGTTCCGGGCGATATGCTGAATGTTCAGGACATCCCAATAGAGACAGTGGCAGCATATAATACAAACAAGCATTTCCACCCAAAAGCAGATGAAAAGGTTGGTTTTATCATCACTCTAAATAACATGCGCGTATACCATACCGGCGATACTGACGACATCCCAGAAATGACAGCGACTGAACCAGATGTAGCACTAGTACCTGTATCAGGAACCTACGTCATGACTGCAGAGGAAGCGGCTAAAGCGGTAAATGAAAAAATAAAGCCAAAAAAACTGGCAATTCCGATGCATTATGGATCGATAGTAGGTAGCGAAAAAGATGCAGTTAAATTCAAGGAGCTTGTAACGGCCTGTCCTGTTCAAATTTTAGAGAGGGATTAAAGATCCACGAACAGTTATCAGAAACTGTTTTGTTCGCCACTAATTCTAGAAGAGCTAGAAT
>JALZEV010000052.1 GCA_030861865.1 Thermoproteota archaeon
GGATGGAGGAAAATAATCTAAATTTTTTGCCTCCTTCACTGCTGCTATTGCTGCATGATTTGAAATGACTCAATCATCCTTTCTGCTATTGGGAGATATTTTTGGTAAATTGGAGGGTCTGCAAAATATTGTATATAATAAACTCTATTGTCAAATATTCTTCCAACTTCTAGCATATTCTGTGGTCCAAATTGTAGATCTGTATAAGCAATCTCGAGACTATATGCAGGCATACCTGCAAGAGTAAAATTACCTATACTGGATGAAAGAAGTTGGAAGTCTTCCACAAAGCTCGGATCTTGCCTATAAATATCAACACTTTGATCACGATAGCCTTGGGTATTGGTGGTTCTAGGGTTATTGTCCACCGCTATCGTAACAAATGCAAAGTATCCGCCTGTCTCCTCTGGCGAGAGGAACTCAGAAACATAAACAAAGCGATCATCTGCAGCTCCTGTGGTGTTCTGCTGTGTCCAATTAGAAGGATAAAGCATACTAACTCCATATGTGACGTTTTGATATAGCAACCATTCGCCTTGTTGTTGCTGCTGCTCTTGAAGCTCTTGCCCTCCTACCTGGGAAGAGTTTGATATTGATCCGGCGGCGATACTTACTGGTTCAACCATAGATAAACCTAAGAAGAAGATAATGGCTATCACCGCAGTACAGCAACAACTCACCAGCTTTGTTTTGCTAGCTGCATAATTATTCATCATGTTCACCATTTTTTTGTGTTCCTCAATTATGAGATTGGCATTTTATATTTTTCCCCTCCTCAGAAATGGAACAAAAAGCAGCACCAGGAGGAGACGTTTCAAACTCTTTGCACTCTGAAATTACATTTTCAAATCTTTCTTGAACAAGGTCACAGCCCTCAAGGGTATCAGAGCAAAGAATGCCCAGAATTATTCCCTCTTGGAAACAAAAGACATCGTCTTCTGGCGTTAGCAGTCCGTCGTCGGGTGTAGGTGATAGTGATAGTTGTTGTTGTTGCTGCTCTTCTTCCCCTCTATCAATCGATACGACAGTATTATTTCCAAATTCATTGAAGTCAGTTTGATCTACAGCCTGATCTTCTTGGTTTGGGTCTGCGGTTAAAGTGTCTGCTGAGTCTTGATTGGTCTTGGAGTCAGCAGCGCCGTCATTTTCTTCCTTACCGTCATCGCCGCCATCTAAAACAGCAGATACGATGCCGCGGAAAAGGTCTTCATCTAATGAGGTGATGTCTTGCTGTGCAATTGCTGAGGGTATCACTATCGCCGTAGGTGAAGTACATACAAGGGTAAACATTGCCAGGACAAGAATCAAAGTTTTTGTAGATGCCATTTGGGTATGTAAAATACTCCTGTTTATCCATTATAAGGGATTCTAATCAAATTTCGCCAATATTTAGCAAGAACAGGCAATTATTACCTGTTAACAGGATGTAATTCGAGAGACAGACGCGAGAGGCAGATATAGGCTTTATTTATTAAGAGGCAATTAGAAGGGAGTTTTTTTCGCTATCTGTCGAGATACTCGACAGATTAGCTTGGACCTTTAGCCACGGCATATAAGCTATAACTGAAAATAAATTATGAGTGATAGATTATGACTTCTGCGCCGCAAGCGGAATGCAGGCATATATAGCGCTTTATGGAATCCCTTGTAGGTCAGAAGAGCTATCATAATGAACGAGAGCTCAAGTGCTACAGTCCTGTCGAGGAACTGTGCATCGCCAAAGGGGATCGCAGTTGTACCAACTATGCTTATTGCCACAAGCACAATGACAACAGGGGAAAAGAGCATCACAATTTCTTTGCCAAAATTTCAAAAGTCTTTTGCTAACTATTAATAACGACCTTTAGTACCTCACAGGATATGAAGGCTGCACGGATAATAAAGACGAAGGAGCCCCTTCAAATCAAGGACGTAAACATTCCAAAGCCAAAAGGTGATCAGGTTCTTGTAAAGGTTGAAAGTGCAGGTGTGTGCCATAGTGATCTACATCTGTGGGAAGGCGGATATACCGGCCCGCAGGGCGTGTTGATGAAGGTTGAAGATCGTGGTGTAAAGTTCCCTCTTACACCAGGCCATGAAGTTGCCGGCATGATAGATGAAATGGGCGAATCAGTCACAGGTTTTTCCAAAGGCGATAGAGTACTAGTATATCCTTGGATAGGCGAGGGCACATGCCCCGCATGTCGCGTCGGCGAAGAAAATATTTGTGATGGTCCAAGAAGCCTTGGAATATACCAAGACGGTGGGTATTCAGAATTGGTTCTTGTCCCAAGCTACAAATATCTAGTCAAGCTACACGGGCTCGATCTAAACTCTTCTGCATCACTTGCCTGCTCCGGCCTGACAGCATATACAGCTGTCAAAAAGGCAGAGTCGCATCCAGGTCAAATGGTTGTCGTAATCGGAGCCGGCGGCCTTGGACTGATGGCGGTGCAGCTTGCCAAGGCAACAACAAATGCACGAATAGCCATTGTGGACATTGATGAGAAGAAACTTGCAGAGGCAAAGAGGCTAGGAGCCGATGAAATTATCAATTCAGCAGCTGGCGACCCAGTCAAGGCTGTCAAGGAAGTCACCGACGGCCTTGGCGCGGAAACAGTTATTGACTTTGTGAACAATGGCAAGACCGCGCCAAACTCGCTAAACATGCTGAGGAAGAGGGGTCGGCTTGTGATGGTGGGGTTGTTTGGCGGATCACTAGAGCTGAATCTTCCACTTGTTCCACTGCGGGCGTTTACGTTGACAGGTGCTTATACCGGCAAGTTCGCTGACCTAGTGGAACTGGTGGCATTGGCTAGGATGAACAAGATCCAATCATTAGTATCTAGAAAATTTACGCTGGATCAGGCAAACACCGCGCTTGAGGAGCTAAAAGCAGGTAAGATTATTGGAAGGTCAGTGATCAATCCCTAGATGAGACTAACTTCCTTGTGCTCATACTATGGAGAACATTCACTTTTTCTAGAACCTTATTACCCTAGATGTATATACGTAAAGAGTTGCTATGGCCCCATCGAGGCTCGTAGAGGAGCCATCCTGTTAAGCATAACATTATTATTTTTTATTCTAGATGATTATAATGTAGGATTCTCTAACAGTCTCTGAAGTCTTATAAAGTTTAAGAACCTAAAACTATCGTGACAAGCGAGGATAAAACTAATACTTATGACGAGACGGTGAGCAGGACAACTTCAGAACCCACAGCTGATGTCACAGTTACTGAAGAGAGATCCATAACGACTGTACCAGCCAGCGATGTTGAGACATATGAAGTACAGTCTGAAACAGCAACATCTGAGGAGGAAGAGTCAGTCTCTACAAAAGCCAGAGAGGCGGGAAAATCGCTCAAAGATCTCATTTATTCGTTAGGCAGAAAGACCAAGGAGGTGACCGAAGAAAAAGCGCGGGAGCTTAAAGCGCAATCAGTCGATATTAGCACAAAAACAGATGCACGAGACATTCAGCACTTAGGCGATGATGTTGAAAAACTAATCACAGTCTTTGAAGATACAATGA
>JALZEV010000059.1 GCA_030861865.1 Thermoproteota archaeon
ATGAGCTTGCAAATGTTGATGTTATTCCAAATCCAGAAGAAGCCCTAAGAAAGGCTTGGACATTGGTAGGCTCTGCAAAGGAAGAGGTGTTACTTATGTTCTCTACACCTTCAGCTTTTAGGCGTCAGGCCAAAATGGGTGGATTGCAGGTTGTGCTTCTATCAATACAAGAGAATCATGCAACGGTAAAAATCTTGATACCAGATGATGGAAGTGCTGCTGAATTGGTTGAGCAAATAAACAAAGTCTTGCCTCAAGGCAGCATTAGAGTTTTGGATAGCAGCCTGAATACTAGCATAACAGCGCTGATAACAGACCGAAAGCAGCTAATGCTATTTGAGCTTAAAGACGACACAAAAGAGACTTCCTATGAAGCAGTAGGCTTGGCTCTGCACTTAGATAGCAGAACATTAGCTCTGTCCTATGCATCTGTGTTTGATAATCTATGGAAGCAGACTGAACTTTACGAAAAGCTGGCAGTCCATGACAAAATGCAAAAAGAGTTTATTAACATAGCAGCTCATGAGCTAAGGACTCCTATTCATCCGATTCTTGAAGTAGCCGAAGCTGCAAAAGAAGGCTTAATTGGATATGAAGAAGGATGGGATCTCATTTTTAAACATGCAAAGAGGCTCAAGCGTCTAACGAACGATATACTTGATGTTAGCCATATCGAAGCAGGACAGCTTTTTTACCGGTTCGAGAAGATTCCAGTTAACCGAATAATTAGAAATATAGTTAGTCAAACATCAACCAACCTCAACAAAGATCTGCAGCTCGAATTAAATCTTGACAGAGAGATAGAGATTGAAGCAGACAAGGATCGTCTTGCTCAAGTATTTGCCAATATTATCGATAACGCGAAAAAATTCACAAAGAGAGGCAATATAAAGGTCGAGACTAGAGTATTTGCTGAAAGAAATATAATAGAGATAAAGGTTACTGATACAGGAATAGGTATTCCGTCTGATGTTCTTCCAGGCATTTTTGGTAAATTTGTAACAGGAGGCGAATCAGGCGGTACTGGTCTCGGACTGTTTATTTCCAAGGCGATCGTGAGATCTCATGGCGGTGAGATTTTGGCCAATAATAATAAAGAAGGAGGAGCTACTTTTATAATTATCTTACCGATAAGAAGGAAGGAAAATCAGCTGAAGCCCGGGCATGACTAAATCTGATGCACATGTATAGAAAATTTTCATGTATTACTTGTAAAGTTAATTCTGAGACACTTAGATGAAATGACAGGCTGAACCTTTAGATAGCAGTATAAGCAACCTCTTAGTATCTAAATTAAGAGAATTTTTTTGGTCCAAATGTCAGTCAAGCAATTGCATTCAGAATCCAAGTACGGCATTGATATTAAGGACAATAAAGCAGTTGCAGGGAATCTTAAATTAATAGATAATGTGTTAACAGATTTACTAGGTGCTGTAGCTGCAATTTTCTGGGAACAAATAAAATATGATCTTGTGAATTGGTTTTCGGATGAAAATTCATTCGAATCATTACAACATAACACAGATCCAAAGTTTAGCGATTTGATATCAAAATGATGGTAGAAACTGCACCTGCAGTTGATCATAACTCAACCTAAAGGAACGAATTTTCCAAACATAGTGGCTAAAGCTATAAAACTTACTAGTCAATTCTTTGACTCAAAACCCTTCAGAGTAACTGGTATCGGAACGGACCCCCTTGGGCCAGCCTTCTATTTGTATCGGGTCTCAATTCTGAAAATTTTTTCTCGAATCCTTATAGCTTAAGCCAATATATCCAAAAACGGATGATGGGCAAAGATAAGCTTATCTACTGATTGTTCAGATAAAAGTTTAAAGCTAGCCTCTCTCTGTGTAATTATGCCTAGAACCCTTCTAAAAGAACTGATAGGTTAGCTTTAAACTTTATGCTCACAACTTAGAGAAAGAGAACACCAAAGCTGCTAATTTAAGCGGCCAAAGAGCCAAAAAGACAGAACTATTGTTATTTGCTGACAATTTCCTTCTTCTATTTTGTTGGTTCTTCGATCCTTTTTGTATAAACTCTTTCAAACGCCAATAACAGTCATCACATAAGTCATATTCGTATGTATCACCATCTTTGGCCAGAGTGTCTCCTGTAACTTCTTCTACTGCTCTACGGTCTTTTCCGCTCACAGCCAAATAACAAGTGAAATCAATTGACATAGTGTATACTGGCTGGCCAGCAGCTATTTCCTTCTCACAATAATCACATCTTGCATTTTCAATTACAACCCTTTTCGTCATTTTTATTTGTGTAAAATCCTCAACAAACTCTTTTAAGGTTTCATAGAATTCTCGATTCTGGCTGCAGACACATATTATAGATGCATAGCATATACGTCCCCAATGCCAAGGCGCTCGTAAAAAGTCCAAGATCTAATGAACCTGATACCTCACCAATAGAAAAGAAAACTATTGTTAGTATTTTGATGGCGATCTCGGATATCCGCCTGCGCTCTTATGTGATGTATCTAGCGAGCGCAGGATGGAGAGCGACCGAGAGCCTTACGATGACAATTGGCAATCTTGAAAACTTTGATATTAACACATTAAAGTTTACAGGTACACCCTTCATAAACGCAAGTGGAAAGCATGCAAAAACCAAGAAGGGGAAGCGCAGACAACTAACAAACGAAATGGCAAGGCAAATAGAGAAATTACTCGCATGGAACTATCGTCCAAGACGTGTTCATCATAAGATAGACGGGAAGTGGGTAAACAGAAAAGTTACGCCTACGCCAAAGATAACTGACCCTCTCTTTGCACCATATCATTCCGAGGTAAGCGAATATTACAAACAAGCGCAGAATAGTAAGGTCAGCAAGGAAGACACCCTTGCTAATCTCTATGGTGCAACTAGCAAGAAGTTTAGGCAGACAACCGATAGATTGAGTATAAAGTGGGAGGGAGAGAATGGCAATGGTAACAGGCGTGTAGTAACACTTCATACGATGCGCAGATTCGTTTACACTCAGTGTAAAAGAGTAGTGGATGAGGGTTATGCCAAATATCATACAGGCAGAAAGACACATGAATACGTTAAAGCCACTCCCGATGAAATAGCAGAGGATTTTGCAAGGGTCGAACCATACTTGACCTTCTTCGATACATCCGCAGTTGAGCAAAGGCAAGAATCACTGGAAAAAGAGCAACTGAAGACGCGTGCTGATGTTGCACGGCTGGAAGAACAGATAGCAGAATTGCGCGCCGCATCGATAAGAAGCCATGAAAACAAGGAAATTCTAGACAATACGGAGCTGCCAATGTCATAACCCGGGAGAATTCAAGACAAGAGCCTTCACAGTGAGACTTGATACAAATACAAAGCGGGCCCAAGGGGGTTTGGTTCCCGCATGTAAGGGAGTTCAAACTCATTAACTTTAATGTTTGTGCTTCACAAGAAGCCATTAACTATTTTCCTCGATGATCGTGAGGTGTCTCCTCTTCTAATTCTTGAGCCGTAACATAATATCACACTTAAATTCTATGATTAGAATCTCAAGTTGATAAATACTAATAAGGGATTATACCATTTGAACAAAGCAAATGTCCAAATTCAAAACAGGAACAGGATAATTACTACCATAACATTCGGACTAATTCTATCACTAATTA
>JALZEV010000071.1 GCA_030861865.1 Thermoproteota archaeon
TCAACAAGACGGAGCGTCGGTACACCATCACGAACCTTGGTAAACTGGTGCTGAGCCTTGCCCGCCAGATCGAGGAGCGTTCAATCATAGAGAGCGGCAAGATGTATGTAAGGACAAACAAGCATACGATTGAGGAGTTCAATTCCCACAAGATAATCCAATCCCTTGTAAGGGAAGCCAATCTGCCGCTTGAGCAGGCCCACAAGATCACTGAAGAAGTAGAGAATAAGATTTACAGGTTCCAGACAACCTATCTCACATCATCGCTTATACGTGAGACCGTCAACTCTATTCTCATAGAGCACGGTCACGAGGAATATAGAAACAAGCTAGCGCGGCTGGGTCTCCCGTCCTCAGACATTGTTCAGCTGCTCTCCTCCCAAGACGAACCAGCCCGAAACGGAATAGAGCATATCATGACAAGGACTGCTGGCGCGGTTTTTTCTGAATACTTACTGTTCAACATGTTGCCAAAGGATATTGCAGATATGCATCTGGCAGGCGAGATCAATATTTCTAATACTCCTGTGTGGGGTTTATTGCCCGATACTGTATTCATTGACTTGTCTGAGCTAGAAGGCGGCTTGGATCTAAAAGGGAAATTCTTGAATATGGCTAGGATCCCGCCAATTAAAAGCTCTGACGATGCTATCACAACCCTGCCAGCATTGGTCTCGCTCCTTTCAAGAGAGGCATCAACAGAAGTTGTGTTCGAAGGCTACGTGTCGGCGCTGCTAAACAACGTCCATGATCCAGAGGACATTGCTTCTAGGTTTGCAAGGGCGCTTCTGGCCTCATCAGGTGCCCCCTCGTATTCTGCCGGTATGCCTGTAACCACGATTGCAGTGCAAACTGATAGCTTAGCTGCCCAGCAGCTCAATGCACTCTTGGATGGCTACAGGAAGTATGTCAATAATACTCCTATTCCCCGGCTTGGCCTTTCGCTATCTGGCAGGATGACGGACAGCCTTGACCACATCATAGCAGCAGTACGAAGCGGAGGCATGATTTCTATTGGGAACAACAAAGTGCGTGCAAGCAATGGCATCAAAAAGGCAGACGTCAAAGCTACAGCTGCACTGTCGTTCCATCTGCTTTCGTTAAACTTGCCAAGGCTTGCATATGAATCGAATAAGGATGAAACTTACTTCCGAGCTAAGCTTGCGCTCATGATAAAACCATCGCTTGCTGCACTGTCGCTCCGAAAAAAAATAATCGTCGACTATGTCAAAAAGGGGATGATGCCTGCACTTGCAAGTGCGAGCCAGTTGATGCAGATGAGTACGGCTAGCATAGCAGTCAACCTTACTGGCACTAGGGAATCAGTCTATAATATACTAGGAGAGTCTTCTAGTGAAGTGCTTCAAAAAGTGCTAAAGACTGCTGCCGAAGTGACCAACGGGCAGGGCAAGATGCTTGGAGAGGAAGGAGCTGGCATTGCAATGGTTTCAGATGACAGCGGGTCAAGGTTTGCTACCCTAGATTCTGAGAAGTATGGCAAGGTCTCTCTTCTGCAATCGCAAAATACCACCAGCTATTCCCAAGGTATGACACTCAATGGGAGGGATATTCTTAATGACGACAAAGCTTCAATCCAAGAATGTATGGCAATCGACAAGCTGCTGAATGGAGGCTTTACAGCAACGCTTGACCTGACAAACCTGTCACCGGCAGAAATGAAAAGTGCAATAGAAGCTACTGTACAAGAGCTACCGTTCCTGCGCCTCAGTATTGGGTTTGCAATTTGCACAACGTGCGGTCAGCGCTCAAAAGAAGGCGTAGACGTATGCGAGTTCTGCAAGTCGCCTCACAAAGTGCCTCTCTATTCGTAACTGCAATTACTCAAGCATATATTGCCAATGCGCGACTTTTTGCTGTTTGCTTGAAGCAAGCAACTTATGCCAACGTTTAAGGCTCAATTATAAGAGCTTATATATGCACCTTCTCTCTAATATAATATATATGTATTCAGATTTTAGATTTTTTTTTATAAAAATCTTATACGTTTTTCTAGTAGAAATTTGCATTCATTTTTTAGTGCCAAAAAAAGTTATATGATGTGGACTCCCAATCTTTAAGAACCTGTAATCTTCTATAGAATCTGGGATGGCGGGAGTTACTGAATTTAATAATAAGGAAACGCTAATTGCAAAGATACGGAAACGTGACGGACGCATAGTACATTTTGAGCAGTCCAAAATTTCAAACGCAATATACAAGGCACTCATTGCAACAGGCAAGCCTGACTACCCTCTGGCTGAGCGGCTGGGTACAAAGGTAGTGCAAAAGATGGTTCAGCAGAGCGAAAAGACTATTCCAAGTGTGGAAGATGCACAGGACATGGTCGAGTCCATACTTATTGAAGAGGGGCTATCCGATACAGCCAAGGCCTACATACTCTACAGACATGAAAGGCGTAAAGTGCGCGATGAGAAGATGAAGATCCTCAACAAGAAGGATCTCGATGAAGTCGATAAGGCTTTTGACATTAATTCCCTAAGAGTACTAGCTGCGCGGTATTTGCTGCGCGACAGTAACAATGAGATCATTGAAGGTCCCAAGCAAATGTTTGAAAGGGTCGCAACCCTAGTCGCAATTGCCGACGTAATGCACGACTCTTCTATATTTACTCCTGCAGGGGGCTATACGCATAGCATTGAAGAAGCGAATCTCTACTACGGCAAGCTAGAGGACTTTGACAATAAGCTGCACATTGGCAACTACTATCTGAACAGGTACCATTTTGAAGCAATGATCCGTCACTACATCTACTGCGCACAGCAGGGACAAATGAAGATCAGCTTCAAGGATCTACTTAGGATGATAGCGGAGGGCAAGATGGCACAATATGAAGAGCGGGTTAGGGAATACTATAACCTGATGGTTTCACGGGACTATCTGCCAAATACGCCTACTCTAATGAACTCCGGCGCAAAGCTTGGACAACTGTCAGCATGCTTTGTGCTTGACATGCCCGATGACATGGTAGGCATCATGAAAGCATCCACTGACGCAGCCATGATCTTCAAGTCGGGCGGCGGGGTGGGCATAAACTACTCCGATCTGAGGCCAGAGGGCGACATTGTAGCATCGACGTCAGGCGTTGCGTCAGGGCCAACATCGTTTATGCGCATAATTGACACCATCACTGATGTCGTCAAGCAGGGAGGCAAGCGCCGTGGGGCCAACATGGGTATCCTTGAGGCATGGCATCCAGACATTGAAAAGTTTGTGACAGCTAAGACAAAGCCTGGAGTATTTGAGAACTTTAATGTAAGTGTCGGCATCTGGGATGACTTTTGGAAGGCACTTGTCAGCAAGGATGGCAACCACAAGTATCCTCTACGCAGTCCAAGGATGAAGGAGCCAATGAGGCACATTGACGCACAGCAGCTTGTAGATCTGATCGCATTGAGCGCGTGGAAGAGCGCTGAACCCGGAGTAATATTTTTTGATAATATTAACAAGTACAATCCACTTATTGGAGCAAGAGGTGGGCCACTGCGTGCCACAAATCCATGTGGCGAGCAATCGCTCTACCCGTATGAATCATGCAATCTCGGCTCGATCAACTTGGCAAACTTTGTCAAACGCAAAGCTGATGGCGCATACGAGTTTGACTGGCAGCGCTACGAGCAGGCGATCAGACTTGCGACAAGGCTCTTAGATAACATCATTGATATGAACAAATATCCTGTAGAAGAAGTCAAGGTTGCGACAAAGGAGACAAGGAGAATAGGTCTTGGCATAATGGGCATCGCTGATCTGTTGTTTCTGCTCAAGATTCCCTATGATTCCAAGGACGGCTATGAATTCATGAATAAGCTTGCAGAAGCCGTATCATATTTGAGCATGGATGAAAGTGTCACAATTGCAAAGTCTCGTGGATCATTCCCTCTATTTGAGAACAGTGATTATGTCAAAGGCCGAATACCTGTGGCAGGATACTACGAGCTGCCAAAAGAGACGCATACATACGACTGGGATACCCTTAT
>JALZEV010000079.1 GCA_030861865.1 Thermoproteota archaeon
CGCCAAGTCTAAGCCTGGCACGGTGCTTGTCGACTCAAGGGAACGGCTGAACTACCTAACAGAGCATATACCCGGCGCAAGAAATATACCTTATACGATGGTTGGGTCAGAGGATAGCATACTGCGCCATGCAGAAGAGCTAAAGCGGCTAATTGAAAACCGCGGCATAACAAATGACGCTGAGATAATTACATACTGCGGAAGTGTTGGGACGCTTTCAGGCTTAACCTACTATGCACTCAAGCTGGCAGGGTTCAAAAACGTCAAATTATACCCAAAGTCCTTTAAAGAGTGGAAGGCCCTGGGCAAGCCAAAGGAAGAGTTCAAGGAAGCTACCTACTGGGACCTCTCTGCAGAATGACAATATCATCATGATATGTCTGATAATAAAAGACTCATAATCTGTCTCACAGGCATGCCAGGTGCTGGCAAGTCCTCAGTCGCATCTTTTCTTAAGGAAAAAGGCTTTGAGGTTGTGACCATGGGCGATATCGTAAGGGAAGAGGCAAAGAGGCAAGGACTCGAGCCCACCGACATCAACCTTGGCAAGATGATGCTCAAGCTAAGGCAGGATCTAGGGCCAGGAGCCGTGGGCTACATTGTGTTACAGAAGCTGGCAAGAGATAGCAGCTCTAGCAATGTGGTGATAGATGGCATACGCAGTATAGCCGAAGTGGAAGTTCTAAAGAATGTAGGACACGTAAGACTTCTTGCGATTCATGCATCTCAGGACACTCGTTTTAAGCACCTCAAGGAAAGAGGCAGAGTAGACGCACCTTCAAACGGCAACGAATTTGCCGGAAGAGACAAGCGTGAACTGTCAGTCGGAGTTAGCGAGGCAATTGCGCTTGCAAATGAGGTAATATCTAACAACGATCTGACACTAGAGCAGCTAAAGCTGCATGCCTATGATATTGTCAAAGAATGGCTTGAGGAAATATATGGAGGAGTGAAAGAGGCTTGAGAAAGCCCACTATTACATCGCAAATAGACCTCAAGGTCGAGGCGACCGTCAACCCATCAGAGCACACACAAAAGGTTATTGACGCTATTGCAAATCTATTCGCCAGATGTTCACCAGAGCTATCTTATAGAAGTAGAGTTGTGGGGAGAGCAATTGGAAGCGATTCTCTTGCCAGGCTTTACGAGCAGGTGCGCTCAAGGTCTGCAATGGGTGTGCTAAGAAGGAAGCTCCTAGACAACCGAGCAGGCGATAGCACATGGTTTTTGCTAAACAAGCAGGCTGCCACATCCGGCATTGCAGCAGTGATAGAGGATGAGCAGGAATCGCCACTTGGACCTATCAGGGTTACGATAAGCTGCGAAGAACTCGATGCCCTCATTGACTGGCTGGTTCCTGAACAATAGCCATTGCACGAGGAAAGCTTCTTTTACCCCCGCCAGTATAGGGGTCCATGGCAACAGAGGCATATTGCGTCAAATGTAAAGCCAAAAGGACGATGAAGGATGAGAAAAAAGTCACAATGAAAAACGGCAAGCCTGCCACGCAAGGCATATGCACGGTCTGCGGGACAAAGATGTTTAAGATAGGAGGCAAATGACGTTTTTCTTTTTCATTTTTTGTTTTTGTTCCTATGAATAAACATCAAGGCATAATATACCTGTGTCTATCATAATCATGTAACTGTTCGATGATAAAGATAAGGAGCCTAGTCAAGAAGTATGGCAATCACATTGCAGTAGATAACCTTACACTTGACATTAATGAGAATGAAGTTTTTGGACTGCTAGGCTCAAATGGCGCTGGCAAGACAACTACTATACATATGCTTGCTACGCTGCTTAAGCCATCTTCTGGTAGCGCTACTGTGAACGGCTATGACATTGTCTGCCAGCCAGCGAAGGTACGCTCAAGTATTGGAATTGTGTTTCAGGCTCCAAGCAGCGATGATATGCTCACAGGCTACGAAAACTTGCAACTGCATTCCATACTGTATAGTATCCCGCGCCATACAAGGAAGCAAAGGATAGACGAAGTGCTCAACTTGGTTGGACTGACTGAGCGCAGGCACGACCAAGTGAAGGCGTATTCTGGCGGCATGCGGAGGCGCCTTGAGATTGCACGTGGATTGCTTCACAAACCAAAGGTGATGTTCCTTGATGAGCCAACGCTTGGACTTGACCCTGCAAGTAGGGAGACGATGTGGAAGTACATACAGCGCCTTGTAAGGGAGGAAAAGATGACTGTGATTTTGACGACCCATTACATGGAAGAAGCAGACATACTCTGTGACCGAGTCGGCATTATTGACAAGGGAAGAATAGTAGCCCTTGACACGCCTAAAGGGTTGAAGGCAGGCCTTGGAGGCGATATCATTAGGATAAAGACGCGCAACAATCCAGATAAGATCAGCCAGCTTGACTTTGTTCACAAGGTCGAGCAGAATAATGGGTTTTTGGTATTATCAGTCAACAACGCCAAGCGGGACCTGCCGATTTTGCTGCGGCACATTGAGGCAGATATAGCCGAGTTTACTAGCCCCACGCTCAATGACGTATTCATACATTTGACTGGCAGGAATATCAAGGAAGAACCGGAGGGAGGTTTTTCAGAGAAGTATGCAAAATACGATTAGCATGCAGGATCATTTGGCCAAAGTGTATGCATTATGGCTTCGCGAGTTCAAGGTTTTCTTGCGTGAGCGGAGCCGGCTTGTGGCATCAACCTTTACTCCCATTCTATGGCTATTTGTCATTGGATCGGGATTGGGTTCTGCAGCACCTTCGGAGTTGCCTCCGGGCGTTGACTACCAGCAGTTCATTTTCCCTGGCATCGTGATTATGTCCATAATATTTACATCAGTGTTTTATGGATCATACATAATATGGGACCGCAAATTTGATTTTTTGAAGAGTGTGATGGTGGCGCCAGTGAGCAGGACCACGGTATTTGTAGGCAAGACGCTTGGTGGCATGACTAACTCCCTTATTCAGGCTGCAATACTTATTGCAATCGGAGTTGCGATAGGAATTCCATTCACTCCGCTCTCGCTTGCGCAGGCTGCAGCGGTAGTGCTCCTTATGTCATTTGGGCTCACATCTCTTGGGCTAGCACTTGGTAGCTATATGTACAGCCTTGAAGGATTCCAGATGATCGTTAGCTTTGTGGTATTTCCTCTATTCTTTCTGTCTGGTGCTCTCTTTCCGCTAGACAACCTACCGGAATGGCTTTCAGTTCTGACAGCTGCAGACCCGGCCACGTATGGAGTAGATGCTTTGAGGAATTTGATGCTTGGTAGTGGCAGCTATGAAGTTGAGCTTGACTTTGCAATTCTGCTCGGATACACCGCCGGACTTGGAGCGTTTGGTGTCTATTCTTTTGGCAAGATGAAGGCCGTCTGATTCAGTTTTTTTATTGGGTTACGGTTTTAGTTATTTGCACTAATCTTCAATATGCCCCTTCTTGGTGTTCTTGAAGCAAGAAGTTTTTTACAGTATATAAGAGGTTATTACAACCAAGGAAAGCGAGGGGTCGTCGTCTAGCTTGGCAGGATGTCAGCCTGGGGCGCTGGAGGTCGTGGGTTCGAATCCCACCGACCCCACCATTCTAATGTATTCTCACCTTCTCCGATTGGACAACTAAGTAATTGGGTTTTTTCATCAAAATATATGATCATAGATTATCTATGAAGATCAGTTCACAATATCCACACAGCCGGAACAGTGACTTTCGGCTGTTGATCTTGCCGGAGACCATGAACATGCCATTGCCCATGTAGTGTATTGTCTGTAGATGCTTAGTAGATGCAGCTAAATGCGCTTTTACAACTTCGAAGACGAAAAAGTTGTATTTGTCTACAAGAGCGTCATCGTAGAGTCGACATTCAAAGTTGGCATGGCATTCATGGATTAGTGCTGCTAATCGTAACAACATTTTCTTATACATATTCAAGAATGGATATGGGGCCGGCCGGATTCGAACCAGCGACCTCCAGCGCCCGAGGCTGGCATCCTGCCAAGCTAGACAACGGCCCCAGAATTGCACGGTGTCTGAATGCAATCCGTTTTATATGTCTATTAATATACTAGATTGACTGTCTTGGGCTGTTTGACTTTTCAGAGCTTGAAAAAGCCATGTCACCAAATTTTTTCTACTACCGCTAGTTTATCTTTTGCATTTTGCATCTTAGTGTGAATTAACACATATCATACTAATCATACTCTGCCTTTCAAGAAACTGATTAGATAAAGGTTGAAAAATATGCTGCTCAATATCGCTAGAAGTTAATTCCGTTCCTTAACAAACCAACCTAACTGCAATAACCAAGAAGAATAATCACAATAATGTAATAAGAAAAGGAAAACCTTATCTTCGACAATCATCCAAGCAACCTTATGGCTGAAGAAATGTTCATGTATGCTGTGACGACAGGAATCTTTGCCTTCCTTGTAGCAGTGCTTTTTGGGACAAGAGCGATGCGCAAGCGCAAAGAGCCAGAGGACAAGCCGGTTGAAACCGAGCCATCTTATTCTGGCAGTTCTGGAAGCGGTGGAAAGCGAATCAAGCGATTCAAGTCAGATGGCACCCCAGTATACGAATAGGAAAACATCTGGACACTATATCACTGAATTGCAGCTCAGATAGCATACCTATTATCTGATGTTGCTGTCACTCTTTTCATAATGTGAACACGAAAAAATTGGAAGACTAGGAAACGATTCTACTAACTTCTTTTCCTCAAGACTAATAAGTCTGAACTGTCAATTATCTACAACAAATAATTGTTCAAAATAGGGACGCATTTGATGCGTCAACGAAATCTAGGTGCTGCAGCAGAACTGTATGTGTGCCCTGTCTGCAAGTCAGGATTCAAAGAAAAGATACTGCTGGCTATACACATTGGAACAAGGCACTAGTTCCTCTGCCTCTTTTCATTCTGCTTCCCCAAGTTAACGAAGATCAGTTTGAATGCTAATATACAGAATATCCATGGCACACTCCTACCTCTGCCGCTTTTAGGTATAATATACGGTTTCTTTCTGTGGATCGTTATATTCTAGTTCCAATTCATAAGCCTATAACCGGTCTGCATTCTTGGAATCACCCATTAGGTCGTGGGCCAGCCCTCGCAAGCGTGGTAGGTCACTTCGCATATGGAATAGCGATAAGCCTATTGTTTCTTGGTTTGATGCATTAATTATCATCAGAGGATGCTCAAGGTGTGCTGAGGACATTTCCCTTTAAAAGAACCTATGCATAGTAAAAGACATTATAGTTGATAGAAAAGAAAATAACC
>JALZEV010000100.1 GCA_030861865.1 Thermoproteota archaeon
TAAAACTTCAGGTAGACTTTCTTCTCTTCTCCCGAGTAAACTGCGGATAGCAATAACCTCGGCCTACTATCTTTGGGCAATTCCGGCAAGCTGTCAAACCCTTTTCTACGATCTGATACAAATTCCTCCTGCTGCTGAACCAAGTTACAAAGTGTTTGTCCAAAGATCGATATTAAACGTTTTATCTAACAGATGGATTCATGCTGCATGTGGACTTCAAGGTCGCGATAATTGGTGGTGGTGTGCTTGGAATGTCAATTGCATACTTTCTGTCAGCACACGCCAAGGGTCCTGAATCCATAGCACTGCTAGAGCAGGAAAACAACATTGCGCAGCATAGCAGCAGCAGGAACACTGGAAAGGTGCATGCTCCATTTCTGTACGACCCTATAAAAAAGAAGACTTTTGCCAAGGCTGCAGCGCTTGGTTACGAGATGTGGCAAAAGTATTCCAGTCATAAGAGAATGCCGTTTAGACGTGATGGTGTCCTTGAGGTTGCACTTAATGACAAGGGAATAGACCGGCTGTATAAGTACATGGAGTGGGGGATGGCAAACGGCCTTACAAAAAATGAACTGCAATTGCTTGACAAAAATGAAGTGGCAAAAATTGAACCAAATGTGCGGTGTGTCTCTGCAATCTATTGCTCCAAAGATGCATCGGTTAACTACGGTGCATTTACGATTGGACTTCTAGAAGATATTCAGTCATTCGGTAGCAAGCTGCTTTTGGGACACAAGGTCGAGCGAATATCATCATACGACCAAGGAGTCTATTCGATAACTACGAACCAAGGCAAAGAAATCAAAGCAGGGTATCTTGTCAATGTGGCCGGCGGTAATTCAATGGACATTGCACAGATGATGGGTGTTGCACACGGCTACACTGACATGCATTTTAGAGGGGAGTACTGGCAGGCACCACCAGAGTATCATAACCTGACAAAGCTATCGATCTATTCTGTTCCTAAGCACCCAGAATATCCCTTTCTTGATCCACACTGGATCGTGCGAGCAGATGGTAGGCGTGAGGTGGGGCCAAACGCCATACCTGTGTTCGGCCCATACGCCTACGGCTGGCGTAGGAACTTGGTCGATATGCTACCAAAAATAATGGAGTCATCTCATACAGGTGCACGGAAGATTTTTTTTGACAGACAGTTTCTGTCACTTGTAAGTACCGAGCTGAAGAGCTCTTTATCCAAGACAATGATGATAAACAGAGTGCGTGAATTTTTGCCGCAGCTCAAGCCATCTGCTTTTACCCAGCGTGGGACAGCCGGCATAAGATCGTCAGTCATTGACAAGACCGGCAGATTCGTACCAGACACGCTCATACTCGAGCGTGATTCTTCGCTACATGTGCTCAACTATAATTCGCCGGGAGCCACAGGTGCACTGCCTATGGCAGCCAATATCGCAAGTAAGATAATAAGAGCAGATGTACTGCAAACAAGCGACAAGGCAAGGTCACTATGGGATGCTACCGCAATTGCCGATAGAATGAAAGCATGATCGATTTTTTAAGGTACTGCCCATCACGATAGCATAAATTGCTCAAGGAAGTTTTTCTTGGTGCTCTAAGAAATAAAGACGTCAAGATATCAAAGATAAAAGATTCAAATTTTCACAAAATTCTGGCAGAAGCATCATCGCGCTGGATTTCATATGAGTCCGTGCCAGAAATATGCGAATCCGCAGGCATTGATAGCAGCTGGAACAGGCGCGCTTTTCAGGGTCTTCAACTTTATGTCATAGACGCAGTGGCAGTCACTAGCACTAACAAGATTTTAGCTAGAGAGTGGGAAGAAGACATAGCTGGCTCTGCAAGAAGCGAGCTGCTAGAATCAAGAGCGATGGTAATGGAGGCGTCTGTTGCTCAAAAGTCGGCCGGTAAGGCTGACAGTATCTGCGTCGATGGTTCACTTGTTTCGCGTTTGACGAAAAGCAAGCCTGAAGCAGCGTCTGAAATAGTGAAGAAGTGTAGAAGCTGCATATTTATATCAAAGACCTCTGAGAGCAGGCTGCAATTCGGCCCGATGGGGTCAAAGGCCGGCGACATTTACTACTATGGACACACCTGCAAGGAGGCTGGCTTCAGTGTTCCTGTTGAAATACAGTTCTGCCATGCGCCCTTGTTTGAAGTCTATGCAAGACTACGTGACCATACTCCTGTTATCCGGATTGAAATCATGAGCAACACAAGTGAGCAAGAAGTAAGATCGACCTTGAATAAACTACGGTACCACAGTGTAGCCGGCTATCCGTACTGCTTGAAGCTGGCGCACAATACCTGCAAGATAACCAATGAAGATATAGACAGACTCGCAAGCATATATGGCTTACAAAATGAGCAAGGAGCAAGGGATGCTCTAAATGAGTGAAGAACTAGGCATCCTGATCGGTGTCACCAAGCCGGATCAGGTGACATTTGAATCAAGAAGGCCTGTTAGCATCGGCGAATACGTTATTCTCAACTATGGTGGAGACAAGGTGCTTGGGCTTGTTGAAAAGTCGTCCATTAGCAGTGATGCACTGGGCAGCAGCATTCGCAACTATGAAGAGGCATTTGAGAGCAAACAGGTTGCCGCCGAGAACCGTCGAGATAAAAGTTACAAGGGGCACGTACGCATTCTTGGCTACGTAGCTGAATTGAAAAAGTGCAAGGCAATACTACCTGCATTGCCTCCAGAGCCCGGCACCGAAGTGTACGAAGCATCGGTTAAAGACCTTGATGCCATTTTTGCACCCTCTGGACAGCAGTGGGTAATGATAGGTACACTTCTACGGAATACTGCAGTAGGTGCTCGAGTGGATATCAACAAAGTCGTATCGCGTCACCTTGCAGTGCTTGCCATGACTGGCATGGGCAAGAGCAATCTAGTCTCGCTTTTGGCTAAAGAAATCGCTAGAATAAGTGGCACAATGGTGATTTTTGACTACCACGATGACTATTCTACGCTTGACATGGGCTCTAACAACATTAACCTTCTGGACGGAAGGATAAATCCGCGCCTTTTGTCGGCAGACAAGTTCGCAGAGGTTATTGAGATTCAGGAAAATGCTTCAAACCAGATGCATGTGCTTAGGATGGCATTCACCGAAGATGTCAAGCAGTATAAAGGCGAGGACTTTTGGGATGCGCTTATCAACGCTGCATCAGAAGTTGGTGCCGACAAGTTATATCGCGAAGCAGCGGCCAAGGTAGTTGACAAGATCGATGATGCAAGGCGAAAGTTTCATACTATTTTGGATCCTAGTATGACAGATCCACTGGCGCTTCTCAAGAACTACAAGATAAACATTATCAATCTGGTAGAACTTACTGAGCGACAGGCTAACATTGCTGTGTCTTTCTACCTTGAAGAGCTGCTCGATGATAGGAAAAAGGCAACGCGGCAAAACAAGGGTGCCGCTAAGTCACAACCGCGGTTTCCAGCTCCAATACTTGTGGCAATAGAGGAGGCACATGTATTTATACCAAAGGATGAAGACACAGATACAAAATATTTCGCTTCTAAGGTTGCGCGTGAAGGGAGGAAATTTGGGCTAGGGCTAGTCATTGTGTCACAGCGCCCAAGAGGAATCGATGCAAATATCTTGAGTCAGATGGGCTCGCTTGCAGTAATGCGCATGATCCAGCAGGACGACCAGATGCATATTTCTGCAGCAAGCGAAGCACTTAGCCGAGATCTTATTGATCAGTTGACATCATTAAACCCAGGCGAGGCCATATTTGCAGGTCAGTGGGTCAATCTACCGACGTTTGTTAAGGTGGACGAAGTCAAAGAGCGTAAGATAGGCGGCGACCAGAAAGCAGTAGAACAATGGAGCCAGCTGGCAGCATTGAAGCAACAGGTCGCCAAAGAATCATCGGAGTCATACATTCCATCAGGCTATATACAGGATTAGCAGTTGATGATCCTACAGAATAGAAATGTTGATGTCACACATCTCTGACCTCCACCTTGGATATTCACAATTCGGACTAGAGGAAAGAGAGGAGGATGTTTACCAAGTTTTTCATGAGGCAATAGATGTGTCAATAAAGGAGAGAGTAAGGCTTGTCATTTTAGCCGGCGATCTATTTCACAATCCTCGGCCGTGCGGCAAGGCGATAATCACACTTGGCAACATGCTGAAAAAGCTGAAGGAAAAGCAGATCTCAGTGGTCTTTGTGCTGGGCGAACATGACATCAGTCGGCTTCGTGATGTGCCATTTATTCACATTTACAGCAACCTTGGGCTTGCAAAGAAGCTCCGATATGATGAACCTTTCAAAATTGAAAATTGTGTATTGTTTGGGGCAGACAAGGAGCGGCGTACTAGTATTGATTCACTAATCGAAAAGATGCGTCATGCGGAGCAACTTGCAAAGCAACACGATGGCAATAAGGTGCTTGTGCTGCATCAGGGGCTGGCTGACTTTAACAAGTTTGCAGGTGAGCTCAATTCTGCCGATCTTCCTGCAGGGTTTAACTACTATGCGCTGGGTCACTACCATGACCACCTCGAAAAGAGGTTTGATTTCCTTGGCGGACCACTTGCTTATCCTGGCTCAATCGACCTGACTCCAAGCGAAGGGATCAAGGAGGCAGACAAAGGCTTCATCATAACCGACATGTCTGGCGAGGAGCCATCAACACAGTGGGTACTGCTTGAAAGCAGACGTCCGCAATTCTCTGCCAGAATAGACTACAAAGACATTGCAAATGAGGTCGAGCAAATAATCAAGAAGGCAATAGCCTATGACAAAAAACCTATTGCAAGAATAGAGATAGCTGGGAGCAATATTGATTCTAAGGTTATAGCTGAGCACTTGAAAAAGCTCAACAACTCTTGTCTTCATTACATTTGGCAGCCGTTAGAAGAATATCTTGCTACTACTGTGTACGACTCCAAGCCTGCAGACATTGATAGTGAGCTATATAGGCTGTCGACAGAAGCGTTTGGGTCAGACGAGCTTGCCAAGTTTACGATAGGTGAAGTATTGCCACTGGCAGCTGAGAAGGATGACAAGTCGGTTCTGGAAATATTGTGGCAGGCGTACAAGTTAAACAAATTTGGAGGTCATAATGTCAAATGATAAAGGATATCCAGCTGAAGAATTTCATTGCACACAAAGACACTAACATAGAATTTTGTAAGGGCATAACGATATTTCTAGGGCATAATGGTTCCGGCAAGTCGTCAATCATTGACGCAGTGACGTTTTCGCTCTTTGGCAAGCATACAAGAAAGTCAAACAAGAATCTTGTAAGAAGAGGCGCCAACCATGCTATGGCGCAGATGCGCTTTGCTCTCAACTCTAAAGAGTTCCAGGCGATAAGAGCGCTCAACGGCTCCGGCCTTCAGTCATTTTCCCAGCTTGTACTCGTATCAGATGGTGACAAGATAGTAAATAAGCCAATTGTCGGAGGCGAGCGCAGACAGTTTGGCGAGTCAATGAGTGTAGAAATAGCACGGGTGCTTGGGCTCAACTATGAAAAGCTACGTGTTGCTGGGGTAGTGCAGCAGGGCGAGCTAGTCAGGATAGTAGAAGCGCAACCAAAAGACTTCAAGGAATTGCTAAATGGGCTGATTGGCATTGACAGACTCGACTCAGCTTATGAAACGATGCGCAATGTCATTATAGGCTTCCGCGAAAGGCTGCGTGATGAAATAGGCTACACCGACGAGGAAATTCCAAAGGTGGAAAGACTGCTGGAGGAAAAGGAGAAGAAGCTAAAGGAGGGATCATTGCTTTTGAAAGAGTTTGAAGATGAAAGAAGACTGCTTGAGGAAAAAATAGGTCAACTTGACAAGGAAATCGAGAAGTTGGAGCCAGTCATCCAAAAGACACAGGAGCTTCAGAATTGCGAAAAATTGCTCATACGACATGTCATTGAAAGGCGCAGCCACCTTAGCACAGAAGTAGAACGAATGGAAAGAGTAGTTATTGAAGCAAAGAACTTGCTCAATGTGCTGAAAACCAAAGAAGAAGTGCACATACGGCTCAAGATGATAAAAGCTGAATCAGAGGAGATCCATTCAAAGCTGGAGGAAAATGAGGGCATGATGGGCAAGCTACTTGGCTTTCTAGAGTGTGCCGGCAAACTGCATATAGCAGATGGCAGATGCCCCGTTTGCAACTCTCCTGTTACAAAGGTTAATGAAATGTTTAACATAGACCATATTCAGCTCGAGATCAGGCGCAGATCGGAAGAAAAATACAAACTGCAAGCAGCAAAGGTTGAGCTCAAGAAAGAAGAGCAACAGCTAGCAGAGCAGGACAAAAAAATAGTGACAGCAGAAAAGTTCCTATCAAATAATTCTATAAGCTCTGAAAAGGACTTGGTCAAGGATGAAGACGACCTCAATAGCAAGAAAAAGTATCTGGCCAAACTTCCTCTGCAAATTGCCTTCGTAGGAGATGATCCTTTCAAGCTAGTAATAGATGGTGTCTCAAAGACACTTGCTGAAGAAATTGCCGCATTGCGGGGGCAGGTAAGTGGCTTGAGCCTCCAGCGATACACAGATGCGAAGCTAGAGAGGACAAGGCTGATACAAGAATTGCAGACTGCAAGTGTCAAAACTGGCGAGTATAGACGTGTAATAACTGACGCCCAGGCAGCGATAGATTCTGCCACGCATGCAATGGAGCAATTAAGACAGGCATCTGAATTCTCCAAAATGCTGGAAAGGATGCGTTCGATGATATTTAATAGGGATGGGATGGTGGGCATTAGCCTTCGCTCGTGGGCGCTAGGAGTTATATCGCAGAAGGC
>JALZEV010000103.1 GCA_030861865.1 Thermoproteota archaeon
TCCACCAAGCGCGTATAGTATAGCAGAAATTCCCTACCCTTTTCTGTTGTCCTATATATTACTCCATTTGAAGAAACATCCTGCGCCATCAGTCTCTTTCCGATTAGCTCTCCGAGGTAGAGGTGCACCTGCTCGTAGCTGAGATTCGCCCTGTACATTATATGAGTCTTTTTTATTCCACAGGTGGCAAGCCCTAGCACGTCGCCCATTATCTGAATTTTTCCCCTATTGTTTTTGCGTTCGTACATCATTTCCATATTCTTTAGATTATTAGATAGATTAGGTCTATGGTGGAACAGCCGTTTCACGCTTCCATTCCAGCTATTTAAATAGTATATTTACATAGTTAATTCTTACGATACAGGATTTTGGGTCTTACTTATTGCATATTTTCTACCACGCCAGCTAACTGCGCCTTTCTTCTTTGCGTCAGCAATTGCTGACATAAAGCTCAATGAAATGAGAGCACCACTCAATGGAGCAGCAAATGCATACATAGGGCTTTCAAATATGGCTAACCGGCATTGCACTGCAGTAGTAACCATTATCAAAGCAATGGCTGATATTTGCAGTCCAAACAGCATCTGGAAGGATATGTTTCCAGCAAAGCTGGCTACTGACAGGTAGGGCAGAGATGCAAAAGGTGCAAACAGGATGAAAAATACAGCCATGGCCATCATATAGGCATTTACCTTGTCTTGATAGTAAACCGGTATCATAAAGCGGCGAAGACCTTGCCACAGAGTTGGAAGGTCCCGCGCCCACACTGCATCTATGTGGAATTCGCCTCTGACCATCTTCATTCTGAATTTGCTGGCTTTGACCTTGCCGCCGAGTGCTCCGTCCTCGACTAACTCCTCCTTTACTCCTTCGTGAGTGCCTATGGCCTCATAAGTATTTCTTGTGATGATGAAAAAGCTGCCAAAAAAATAGCCGGTCTTACTGTTTGGGTCGTTTACCCGGATTGGTGAAAAACGTGTGTGTAAAAATGTTGCAAGAATGGGCAGAGTGATCTTTGTCCAAAAGTCGTTGCATATAAGCCGCGGTACAGCAGTAAGTGCCTCGAGGTTCTCGGATATAAGATGCCCAACTGCAAGGGACATTGTGGAAGGTAAATGTTTGCTATCAGCGTCTGTAAACATCAATAGTTCGCCTCGAGCCTGCAGGAACCCTTGATAACATGCCCAGTTCTTGCCAGTCCACCCCTCCGGTTTAGGCGATGCATCAATGTGCATGACGCGCAAGTCATTTGCTGCATAAGCCTTCATTATTTCACCCGTCCCATCGGTTGACGAGTCGTTGATTGCAATTATTTCAAAGTTTGGATAATCCTGCCCAAGCAGGCTGTTAAGACAACGTGTAATATAACGCCTCTCATTCCGAGCAGGTAGGATTACGCTTACTTTGGGAAAGTGGCTTACCCTTGTACGATCAAACGATTCAAGCATTGGAGATTGCCAAAATGACTTGGTCATGTACGTAAGGAAGTACATCCAAACGCCAAATATGCCGGCCATTATGGCAGCCAATACCAAGTTCCCAATTGTAAGGGCATGCTCCATTGCATCATCTAGGAAGAAATAGGGCCTATTTATTCGACTGCTTTAGCGATGCGGAAAAGCGCTTCATTAGTACCTTCGGCAATGTGTTTTTTCACCATGCCTGTGAACACACCTAGAAGTCCACTCAATTTGATGTTCCATACTACATCGACCCTTGTCTTGCGATTCTCTAAAGGGTTAAGCAGTACGGTTTTGGTGCCCCTAATGGGACCCTGTGTTATCATTATTTCAACTGATTTTTTTGGGTTGAGCAGGACTATCTGACGGCATTTTGAGTCTTTAAATGCGATAGTGACCTCGCGCTCGATTTTGTTCTCGGCCTTGCTGATATTTTTCACGGTTTTGGTGCCACGCCAGTACTTAGGCTCATTGTCAACGTCTGCAACAACGTTCCATATCCTATCAATGGAAGCAGAAATTTCCCGGCTTGCATTGAAGGTTATCATTCTCTTAATCATTAATGGGGTCTAATAGTGTATATATAATAGCATTGTAACTTTCCTACAAGTCTTTGTGGTTGAGAGATATTAGGTAAGCGAAAAGCAGCAGACACACCCACCACACATGAAAAAATGTTGATTATGAGGATTATGATCCTAATTTTGAGTGTGGCCTTTACCTTACAACTGGACTTTACGAGATTTTCTTCCCCCGCCCAAATTGAACTTGCATTACAAGACCTATACTACACCCATCTTACAGTAACAGGATTCAGAATGTCTCAGTCTTTATAGATAGAACCCAAAGCAAGACGGTGTCTGCTGTAGACATGTTGTTCCTTCTGCGGTCACGATAACTTAGATTTTTGTTGATTCTTTAGCCTCCAAACCTTCTAGCCGAGATATCTATATCTCTCTTACATTATTTTAACGAATGTTTATTCGCGCCGTCTCATCAGGATTGAGCTTATCCCAAAAGGCGGCAAAAATGACGCCGAGCAGAGCCCAAAACATGCTGATGGTGATTCCGCTTGTTATTCTAAAGCCGATGACTAGATCTATTGGCGCATTTATTGGGTCGGGGTTTGCAGGCATTGCCAGATATGCTCCTGCCATTATAGCGGCATATGACGAGGGAATTATCGCCTTCTTTGTATTCGAAGATGCTATCTTCCGATACAAGAATCCAAGTCCAAGTGCGCTAAACCCCGATATCGCCAAAAATGCAACATAAAGACTCTGTCGGTCATAGATCGTTTCAGGATTTCCTACTGCAGGAGGGTTTGGAGGATATTTGAGCGCAGGCATCAAAAATAATACTAACCACATGATGCTGGCAACAAGAAGTGCCTTCTTCTTGTTGTTGTTGCCGGAAATCGAGCCGCGTGTATACGCAAAGACAATTCCATACAGCGATCCTATCGATAATCCCAAAATGGTGCCGGCAACTATTTCGCCTCCTTTTTGCCAGAACCGATAGGCTGCAAATTCAGCCGGGTTGATTACTTGGCCACTTTGAGCGGTGTTCTGCATTTCAAGTTCTATTGCTTGCTCGATATACGGTTCAACTGCCACCTGGTTGATAATACCCAAGATAGTTCCTGCAATCGCTCCAGCAAGGAGAGTAATAGCAATAAAGGTGATAGCTTTCATAAAAGACCAGGAAGGTTAGTGGCACGGAAATCCTGCTGCATGCCTCATGTCATGGTAGAATTCATGGGCCCAATTTGTCCCCCGCTCGCCCCCACTACCGTCGGCTGGCACAGTAAAGCCAAGCATTTCACCCTGATCGAATCCTACTATAAAGACTCCAAAAGCAAGCACTCCAAGAAGAACACCTACTGCAATCCTCGGAACGCCTGCAGATGTTTTTGTTATCTGGTTGCTTAATAGCATTCACCTCGGATACAAGCGGCCTCTATATAAAGAGTGGGATGGATTATCCAACTTGTAGGCAATAAATAATGCACAGGCTCTAGTACTGTAATGTATGCACAAGTACATCATGATTCTTGAAAGGGTTGCAAGCAGGTATGCTCCAAGTAGGACACTTTCCTTCGATCTTGTGCATGTGTTTGCAGCTCTGCAAAGGATAGGGAATATAGGCATAACGAGTAGAAGTGCGCTATGTAGTGGATTGGTTCTCGGCGAAGGGACAGTCAAAACGCTTGTAAAACACCTAAAGATGCATGGCCTTATCGAAACATCAAACAGGGGTACAAGGATGACTGCCAAAGGAAAGGGCGTATACGAAGGACTGCTATCAACAATTCCGGCAGAAATGAGCTTACCTAGGTGCTCAATCGCCCTTAGCAGGTTTAACTATGCAGTGCTTGTGAGGGAATTTGGCTTTGCAGTGGGATTGAGCATTGAGCAACGAGACGCTGCCATAAAGATGGGTGCATCAGGTGCTACCACTCTGCTTTTCAAGGAAAACAAATTTGTTATGCCTGCAAGCAGCAATGATTCACTAAAGAAAGAGCGGTAGGTGCGCAGGATGCTAGTTGAAAAATTAAATCCAGGAGATGGCGATGTAATAATAATAATAGGGAGCGCAGATAGCAATGAAAAGACTGCCGAGCTTGGTGCAAAAAATGCAGCGCTACTGACAATACTTAGTCATGAGAAGAATCATCGTCATCATTGAACTTGAGGTTTGTGCCGTCTTGTTATAGATATAAGGAGGCCTTTACTGGCAAGTCCGTTCAGAGCCCTTTGTGGCAACTGTAGTTGAAGGATTGTGATTGCTGCTCCGATAGCACGTAGAGGAGATACATGTCTACCTCCACACCTCATTTGTTTTACTGCTTCACAGGATCAGGCTCCTTTTGTCTTCGTTACAACCATCATGTCATAGCCTGCGTGCAGGCATAGAGAGTCACTAATATGAACCTCGCAATAATAATATGGTGCTAACCTTTGTTTTCTATGCGGACTAGTTTGTGAATGCACAAGGAGGTGAAATTCTCTCTTATACTGCTATATCCTCAAAGTTGTTGAATTCCTTTTGCAAATACTACAAAAATTTTTCCTGTCGCACCGACTGCAAAGGTAATCTGTAAATCCTATGAGATATATGCAAATCTCACATTGATCTTACTGCACGTCAATTTTTTTCTGAAAAAATAAACATACATTTTCAATCCTTATATCTTTCATGATGCTCAACTTTAGCTGAGATGGCTTTTGCAGTGATACTTGTATGTGTGGACGGTTCAGAATCTTCCATGAAAGCGGCCGACTATGCTATCAAGATGGCAAAAAAACATGAAGCCCATCTTATCTCCTTATATGTTGTCGTGTCGCAGCTTGGTTATGCATACTCATCTGGCGTTTTTGGACTTGTCACACCAAGCGCAATAAATGAGCTTTTGGATAAATCAAAGCAGGAGGCACGCAAGTGGTTTGACGAAATTGAGAAAAAAGCTATGGCAGAAGGAGTAAATGTCAAGGTAGAGATAGTGGCTAGCCCCACTTCTGTAGTACCTGCAATAGTAGACTACGCCGAGAAAAATAAAGTCGATCTCATAATAACTGGCACAAAGGGACGGCGCCGCTCGGGCTTGGCCAAACTACTACTTGGCAGCGTCGCATCAGGCGTAGTGACATATGCTAATTGCCCTGTCATGGCGGTAAAGTAATCAATCACGACCACGCTACTTTATTAGCCGTCTTCCTTTTATCTTATCCTGGGTACTGGGCTTAGCATCGTTAGGCGCAGGGACTGAAGATTTGCTCACCTTTCTAGTAGGCTTGGGTGTTTCATCCAACTCTAGCTCCTTCGCTTGCTCGGTATCTAGCGGCTGTTCAATCTCTTTTTTACGGCTCATATAAGATGCTGGTTTTTTTATGCTAAAAAGGTTCACGGCAATAGCAAAATTAGCCAAGCAGTATGCCGGGTAACTGTAAAAAGATATGGTGTGCAAGTGCAGCACATGAGTCAGCGGAATTCTTCTGCTTATTTAGAGGAACATTCGTATGAAAGGCTTCAAATGATAGACACCCTCAAGGCACCAATCATCCAAATGGGCCGCAGTCTTGGTTATGAAGTAGTAGAGAATCATGACCTCGGCGCTGGCCCTGTGCATGTAGCTTGGATTTTCAAGCCCGGCTCTGAATCTCTGCCGGACATGCGGCTTGGCTTCATATGTCTTACAGAGTTTTCTAACTCGTCCGTTAATGAAGGGATAGCAAGAGCCATACTAAACCTTATTGACAAACTAGTGTTTGTCGTGCCCTCAGAGGCGATGACAGGGAAGGTCAAGAATGCAATAGAGTCAATGCCGGACAAGAGCATACTTCAACTGCGAAAGTATGTCACTGTACTTACGCCTTCAACACTTGCTTCCAAGAGTGGAATAAAGGGTGCACGAGAGCGTGAAAGCGCGCAAACCGGAGAGGTGGTATAAAAAATGGCAAAAGATGTAAACCTAGATCCAATAATCCACATGGGCGAGGAGACGGGTTTCAAAGTAGAGCAGGATGTCGACTTTGGCGCTGGCCCAATAGACGCAGTGTGGAACATTAACGTCCATCCAGCCCTTCCAAACATCAAGTGCGGTTTTATAGTTCTAAAAGCGGAAGAGGGTGGCAACCAAGATACTGAAGACAATCAGCTGTCATTAAGAAAGATAGAAGAGGCCACTTTTAGAGGAATAAGAAGCGGGCTTGATAAGGTATACCTTGTGGCAGAAAATGAGGATATGGCAAAGTCTGTTAGCGGCAAGATAGAGTGGTTGGCATCTCATGGAGGTCTGATTAGGCTTGATGCCATTTCTTT
>JALZEV010000110.1 GCA_030861865.1 Thermoproteota archaeon
GTTCCCCGTCTGACGGTTTCAATTGCATATTCTACCTGGTAAAGCCTTCCGTCTGGAGAAAATACTGTAATGGCTCTGTCATAGCCTGCTGCTGCTGGTAACAATTCGATCTAATTTTTTTGTAATGTTCCATTTAAGCCTACCTATGAGGAAAGACTCCAAAGCAAATGCAATCTTGTATCATTTTAATAACGTATTGTGGCAGGAATAGCGATGGTTCAGGATCAGGTGACGTTTTACGGCCACCCGAATATTCGATCGCTTCATGCTAAGACTATTGAAATAACGAAGGATGAGCACCTGACACCTAGAGGGGACTGCATAATAGGGGTAAAAGCCGACAAGGCCTGCGCCGATTTGGACGAATCACTCAAGCACAGGCTAAAATCAAACTCGTCAGTAATCAAAATAGAGATAATGGTTGGAGACAAATCATTCCTTATATCAGGCTCAGGTGACAAGCGACTCAGCATGTTAAATGCACATGACATAGTGATACGCAAGACAAATTTTGTATGCCCGCGAACTATGTCAGTTCTATGTGACAAGGCATCTTCAGATTTGCCAAGAAAATTGGTAAAGATGCTGCAGGACCAAGAGACAAAGGGGATATTCAGAATCACGCTTGAATGATCTCACTTTTTGGGCTGCTTTTTTGTTCCGATGATTATTGCATATTCTTCACTTTGGAGTGTCTTAGCCAAAGCAGTGTTTAGTATCTCAAATGCAACGTACTCTTTGTAGTGGTCGCCCTTGCAAAGATTGCAGATGTCCTTTCCATTAATCTCTGTAACGAATTTTTGGTCTTCAAAAATACTTTTTAGAACTTTCGCCAACCTTGAACTGGTCTCCCCTATGAGCTTGCATTGTTTTTCAAGATTTGGGGCAGTATAGCTAAACGCACGCAGGGTTGGCATGTAATACTTTCTGACAGCACCCCTCACTTCCACCATCTTTGTGACTTCGATCAGGCCAGCACTCTTGAGAGCGTCAAGATGATGCCTGATAGTAGTTGTAGCCTTTTTATGACCAGTGCGTCGGAGTATTTTGTATATCTCTTCTGTAGTCATTTGCTTGTGACTTAAGATCTCTAGGATCTTTATTCTAATAGGGTCATTTAGCGCATGGGCTGACTGGTATCCTAGTGTAGTCACTCCTTTAAGCCTGACCTCATTCTCAAAAAGCGTTCCAACCATGGTGAGGACAATAAAAGGGCAATAATTTAGTATAAAGAGTATTGATCAGTTCCTTTTGCCCTAGTTGTTAAATGTTTTAACAGTTATAAGTTTATTATAATTGATATCTGATCGCTGTTTATTTGATGCGCAAATTATGATGTTAGAAATAATGTTATCAAGAATATGATAACAATCTAACAAATATTAAAATGATATACGTATGAAGTCTGTTGCTAACTAACCAACTTTAGAGAGATAAGCATAGTTTAACCTTACATGCCATCAAAAAATGGTTATAACTGGTCCTAAAATAGAGCTAAAGCCTACGGCCGCTTATTAGCTCATAGGCATAGATGTAGCGCCTGCTCAACTCGTTAACTACAGACGGGCTGATTTCCGGGGATTCCGGTTTTCTGCCTTCCTTGGCAAGCCTCTCTATCGTGTCCTTAAATCCAATCTGGATAAGCCAATCTCGTAATAACTGTTTGTCGTAGCTTTCCTGAATTTAGCCTGGTTGGTAGGCAGCTTTGAGCCATAGCCGGTACTCATCCGGTCCAAGCGAGTCTCCGAGGACTATATTGCCCTTTTCATCTAGGCCAAATTCGAACTTAACATCTGCTATGATAAATCCTGCGCTATCAACGACCGCGCTCATTTTCTTGTAAAGAGATTTTGATGTCCTTTCAAGGAAATCATAGTCGTTCTCAGACAAAATGCCTAAAGATATTACATTCTGACGATTGATAGGTCTATCATGATCTTGAGATTTTGTAGTAGGATCGAATATTGGCTCGGGCAGTTTGGATCCCAAGATTGGCCTGAAATCTGAAGGGAGGTCTTTTCCCAAGCGTTGTTTATACCGTTCTGTAAAGCTACCATAAAAGTATCCTCTTACCACACATTCGAGTGGTATCATTTGTAATTTTTTGACCTCCATTTTATCCTTGGCCATAACTTTCACCATATGGTGAGGAGTTTCAAGTGTATCAAACCAAAATTCTGCAAATTTACATAAAACCTCACCCTTTCTTGGAATCGGCGTGGCCATCTTGACATCAAAGGCAGAGATGCGATCTGAAAAACGGAACAGAATATTCCCACTCTCAAGCTCATAAATGTCCTTGACCTTTCCACTGCGTATTAACCTCATGATTGCATTGGCTAGATTTGGATGCAATAAAAAATCTATCTGTCGTGATTGAAAGACATTTAACGGTGCTGCTAATCATCTCATCCAGCCAGATATGATGAACAGCGACCTTCTTGCCATACAAAGACCAGTACGTGTTGGCATCATAGGGGGAGGTCAGCTTGGAAAGATGATTGCCCATGAAGCTAGGCGGATGTCATTTAAGGTTATTGTTATGGATCCGACACAAGGATGCCCGGCTTCAAGCATTGCAGACGAGCACATAGTGGCTGATTTTAAAGATGAAGACGCAATAATGCGATTAGCAGAAAAAAGTGATGTTTTAACTTATGAGATAGAGCTTGCAAATTCTGCGGCCTTAAAGACTCTGGAAGCTAGACGTTATCCAGTCCGGCCTGCACCAGAAACACTTCATATTGTCCAGAATAAATTTAGACAGAAGTCCTTCCTGAGGCAGCATAAGATTGATGTCGCAGATTTCGAACGCGTTAGATCAGAGGATCATCTCTATCAATTGTGCGGTGACTTTGGCTTTCCTGTTATGCTTAAGGCATGTGAGAACTCATACGACGGCCGTGGCAATTTTCTAATAACCTCGCGTGAACAAGTACCTGAGGCCTTTAACTATTTTTCTGGAAATGAGCTAATGGTCGAAAAGTTTGTCCCCTTTGCAAAGGAGATATCAATAATGGTCGCCCGTAACCCTAGCGGAGAAGTAGCATCCTTCCCTGTCGCAGAGAACATACACAAGAACGGCATCTTAGACACTTCAATAGTGCCAGCAGGAATCAATCAAGAGGTCGAGTCAAAGGCAAAAATGACGTCGGAGATGACCATGGAGGTATTAGAAGGGGCAGGAATATTTGGAATAGAGATGTTTGTTACAAAAAAAGGGGATGTCTGGATAAATGAAATCGCCCCGAGGCCGCATAATTCTGGGCACTATACCAATGAAGCGTGCTCGGTATCGCAATTTGAGCAGCACTTGAGAGCTGTTCTTGACCTGCCATTGAGCAAGCCTGAATTACTTTGTCCAGCAGTCATGGTAAATATACTTGGAAATGAACATGTAAGTGGGTCCTATGCCATCAAGGGCCTCAGGCGGCTCTTGAGTGTTCCAAGCGTTAAACTCTATGTGTATGGTAAGAAAACATCTAAGCCGGGTAGGAAGCTCGGTCACATTACTGCGACGGGCAGGACAGTAGACGAAGCACTTAGGCGAGCTGAAAATGCTAGAAACAGTTTTGAGATAACTTCTAAAATGACCAAGGAAATACCGGAATGAGCGGTCCTCTAGTCGGTATCATAATGGGAAGCGATTCTGATCTTCCAGTAATGAATGAAGCAAAGGAAATCTTGGATTCATTTGGAGTGGCTAATGAAATCACAATTGTGTCTGCACACAGAACTACAAAGAGGATGGTTCGCTACGCCACAACTGCCAGGAAAAGAGGCGTCGAGATAATCATCGCAGGTGCAGGTGGAGCAGCTCATCTTCCAGGCATGGTGGCTTCATTGACTGTTGTGCCCGTAATTGGTGTTCCTATCAAGACAAGAAGCCTTGATGGCCTTGACTCACTTCTTTCAATTGCTCAGATGCCTCCCGGCGTGCCTGTCGCCACTATGGCGATAAATGGAGCAAGAAATGCTGGCATACTTGCCTGCCAAATCCTAGGAACAAAATACCCAAACATTGCAACAAGCGTAGAAAAATATAAGCGCGCGCTAGAGAGCAATGTGCTCAAAAAAGCAAGAAAGCTCGAGAAATCAAGTGTCGCAGGCTATATTGGAAGGGTATAGAATAAATTTATTTGTGGCTGCGGAATTGTACGCGGTTTGTGAAGCACAAAACCACTCATTTTACTCAAGCAAAATCAGACAAAGAAGAGCATGAGAATAGAGATATCGACTCTATCATAGTAACTAAACTGTCTGTACATGAGAAGATGGCAGAGGAAATGAAGCAAAGCCAGATCGACGCTGAAGCGCTTCCACTTGGCTTGCAGCCTATCGAACGTAAACAGTATTATAGCCAGACCTTCTCAATGTCACCTAAATTTGTCACAAACAAGGGCTTAGTGAAGATCAAAGGCAAAAACATCGATTTTGTCCAGTTACTGCAGAGGAATTAAGAGCATGCCAAATATAGATCCAATTCCGTTACCATACGGTCCTCTGCAATATTATCACGTCCACTACATACTGGACATAAAGAGCATTGACAACGATAAATTTTTAGCAAGATGTAAACCGATAACAAAAGGATATTTCCATAGCAGGCGCATAATCGACGTCAAGTGGACAGGAGATGACAATTTCGCAAAGGTTTTACAGGCTGACTCTACTCTCACAGGCATGCTCAAAGAGGTCATGCTGAAAGTAGGCGAAATAAGGGTTGACCCGCAAGATGACCAAATAAGGATCTATGGAAGATGGGTTCATGAGGAGAATCTTGCATTCGATGCCGCTATGTTCGAAATTGCAGACAGGATAGCCTTACACATAAAGGACATAGTTCAGAAAAAAAATTAGAACTCCTTCCTGTTTTCCTTATAGTTGTTCATAACTTTCCGGTATTAAGTAAGTTAACTTTAATAATCATAGCTCAGTGGCAATTTTGTGGAAAAACAGGTATCTTCCAAATCTCGCTTAAAATTTACGGATAATACAGTAGTTATAACCGGCAGCGGAACCGGTATCGGCCAGGCGATAGCTAGAAAGTTCGCTGAGAACGGGGCCAATATTGTCATCATGGGCAGGAGGAAAGAGCCGCTTGCTCAGACTGCAGCCATCTTGGAGGAAATAATTGCTTCTTCAGGTTCTTCCGGCAGGTTGGGCATTTTTCCGGGGGTAGATGTTGCCGATGAGGCTGGGATTAATTCTATGTTTGAGAATATCCGCAAGCAATTTGGTGGAGTCGACATAATAATAAACAATGCTGGTGTGTCAGGCCCTGTCAAGACATTTACCAATGCAAGTGTAAAAGAGTTCCGTGAGGCCGTAGCCATACATCTTACTGGCACATACTGGACATCTGTAAGTGGCCTGAGTGCTATGAAAAGAGGTTCTAAGATAATCACAATTGCAACATTTTTCACAGAGGAAAATCGCTATGAGCAGAGGCCATATAGATTTAGAACACCCTACACGGCTGCGCAGGGCGCCAAGAACCGTCTTGCGGAAGCACTGGCGTGGGAGCTTGTAGAACGGGATATACGATCAATTGCGACAAACCCAGGGCCTGTTCACTCCGATAGGATTTACAAGACAGTATACCCAAAGGCTGCCGCAGAATTTCTGAGAATTGGAGGCTATCCTGGGCTAAGCTCTCTAGAGGTTGAGAAGGTTACTGCTGGCGTGCTGCCGTTACTAGGTGAGCCTGCCGATGTAGTGTCAGAAGGCATCTCACAAGTTGCAAATGAGATCGCTATATCTCGTGGTCAGGCACCAACAGAGGAGAATGTCAGCAAATTGTCAGAGACTGTTGCAGGCGCTCTTGCTAAGATGCAGGAGATTGCCGAAAAGATACAAAGCAATACGAGCAAGATGATAGTAGATGGCGAATTCTTGAAGCAAGAAGAGGTAGCAGATATGGTCATGAATTTATGCGACGACAATATTAGCAGATTAATAAACGGCAGAGTCATTCCAAATGACCGCGTATTCTATTCTGTCAAACCCATAGTCGGCACTGCAGTTGATGGCTTAGCAGAGCCTGATGTCAAAGGAAAAGTTATAGTTATTACGACCAGTTCGTCAGCAAAGAAGGACAGTGAAAGAGTAAAGGAACTTGCAAACCTCGCGCATGGAGCTGGGGCTAAGGATGTAATCGTGCTTGCACATAACCATCAGGACATGACGCAATATGGTGAATATCACAACCACACGATCGACATGCTAGATGAAGAAAGTGTTAATCGCATATTTAGTGTTGCGAAGAAAAGGTCGGGTCGGATTGATTCAATCATTCACTTCACAGGGGATTATGACTATAATGTACCTCTGACCTCACTTTCAAGAAAACAATGGGATGCATTGGTTGATAACTTCATTTACATTCCTGGACTGATAACAAGAGAAGGTGTGAATGCGATGGCCCCAGAGGGATCAATTCAAGAGCCTGCAAAATTCAAAGATTCCGAAGGTGCTATTGTGATAGTAGGCCCTGATGCACCTGTTGGTAAAAAGACATCTGGTTTGTTGAGGGCAAGGGCAGATGTTTTCCGCGGAGCGCTTCGGCCATACACTGCAACTGTAAACCAAGAGCTGAGCGATGTACTTGGCTCGACTATAAGGCTACATCTAGTGCTTGCAGGGAACAGCGAAGGTTTAGAACCAGACAATATCAAACTTTGCAAGGCCGCATTAAATCTCGCATCAGGTACTGCTGTCAAGAGAAATGAGGCGATATTCTATATTGACGAAGCAAGGAAATAGTTTCAACTGTCAAATCAATGGAAATTTTGGTTATATTATTTGCTTAAAAGCTAATTGATTGTCAAAATTGCCGTATATGGCGCGTTCCTAGTCACCATCTTAAACTTAGCCCATCTAAAATGAAGGTTGCAGCTACTGCCATTAATATAATTGCCAATAATCGTTGTAGCAGTACATCCTTGGTCATGCGCGATAACCTTGCTCCAATCTGAGCACCGGCAAAGGCACCTGCTGATAAGACGACCGCTTGAAGATAATCAGGGTGCCCCAAAACCGAATGTGTCAAGACGCCAGCAACAGCTGTGATCATCAGTGTCAATTGTGACGTTGGTGCTGCTCTGTGCATTGTCAGGCCAAGCACAAGTAGCATAGCTGGTACAAATACTACCCCACCTCCTACGCCAAACAGACTTGATATTATGCCTGCGCCAAATGAAGCAGCAAACACCGCAGCCTGCAAAGGCAACGAACGTCTTTTGGCTTGGAGATCTTTTAGGACTGACTTTTTATATACAACGTACAAGCCAGTGAGTATCAGCAATATCCCAAAATACAGTTTGAACGTGTCTTCAAGCAAGTATTCAGACAGGACAGCCCCAAGCACACCACCCGGTATGGCGCAGGCGGCCATCTCTAGGCCAAGGACGTAGTCAATCCTCTTTTGCCTGGAGTACTCTATAGTCGATGATATGCTTGTTGACATGACCGCAATGAGGCTCGTGCTTGCCGCCTGTGTTGGTGATAGGTTCAACAATGTAAGAGCTGGCACCATTATTATACCGCCCCCTACCCCAAGCATGGAACCCAAGGTTCCAGCGCTGATACCAACAGCGATTAGAAATGCCAGTAAGACAATATTGTCTAACAATGGTGTTGTATTCCTTTGTATGCCTAACAAAACCTGCAGGGTAAAAATTGTTTGGGAAGCTTCTCTTATTATTATTTGCAATAAAAAGTCTTTTTGGTTCTAACTCGGGCAGGCAGGAATTTGCTAATCTTTCCTGTGTTAAGTATTATTTGGTTTATCTTGCATAATGAATAACTGGTTGAATGTAATTACTTGTAATGTCCTTAGTATATTGGGAACCAATGGAATAAAAGAACAGGCATTGATTTAGCATTTTCATTTGTGCTTGTATAACTCATCTTATGTTCAGAACATTTCAGAATATTTAGTATGAATTTCACAAACTTATAGTTTTTTATTAACCCCCACGATCTTGAACAGCAGTATCAATATTGCGTGTAGTAATTGTAGGGTTCGGCGTAGTTGGACAGAGTTTTGCAAAGTTACTGCTCTCTCGGTCAGCAGATCTGTACAATCAGTATGGGATTAAGCCTCGTATTGTAGCCTGTGTCGACAACAGCGGCTCAGCCATAGCGCCGGCGGGCCTGGATCTCAAGAGGCTTCTTGAGGCAAAAAAAACCAAAGGAACCGTGGGTGGTTATGAAAAAGGTAGCACCAAATTTGATTCTCTGCAAGTTATTGAGAACGTAGATGCTGAGGTGATGCTTGAATGTACTCCCACAAATCTTACCGATGGTGAGCCGGCGACGTCAAACATTACCACGGCAATGAGAAGTCATAAGCACGTGATCTGTGTTAACAAGGGACCGCTTGCCCTTGCTTTTCCCTCACTTATCGAGCTTGCCAACTACAATGGTGTTATATTACGATTCAGCGGGACAGTTGGAGGCGGGACGCCGATTTTGGAATTTGCTAAGCGCTGCCTAAAAGGAGACAGGATAATTTCATTCAAGGGGATACTGAATGGCACGACAAATTACATATTGAGCAAGATGGAGCAAGGGCATACATATGATAGTGCAATGAAGGATGCTAAAGAAAAGGGCTATGCTGAGGCCAACCCCTCCCTTGATGTCGACGGGTTTGACGCCGCTGCAAAATTGGTTATTATGGCTAACTGGGTTATGGGGATGAAGGTTACTATCAAGGATATCCATCGCACTGGCATCGTCAACGTAGGATTGTCAGATGTGAAAAATGCAACTGGACGGGGTAATGCGATCAAATTGCTGGCAGTATGCGATAGCAGACGACTTCATGTCGCTCCTGCAGAAGTTGCCAAAACAGATCCAATATGTGTTAATGGTACCCTCAATGCTGTTACATTTTCTTCAGAGCACTCTGGACAACAGACGATAATCGGAAGAGGTGCTGGCGGGATGGAAACTGCGAGTGCAATGTTACGTGACCTGATAGAGATAAGAGAGGCAACATTTAGCTAAAGACTTTTGTGTATTGTCGAGAAAGATCGCTTCACCATAATTGTATCCTTAGCAAAAGGCCTGAAAAGCAGGACCAATATCCAAGGTACCCAAAGGAGCCACATTTTATCGGAAAAATTTTTTGATAAAGATGGTTGAACCTCTTGATGGGGTACGTGGACAAACATATTACAAACAGCATATAAGGATAGTCCAAGGACTGGATGTCATACAGGCACCTAATAAGACTTAAAGTAATTGTTCTACTGACAGATTTTGTCTAGACAACTACCTCGTGCTTGAAAGAAAAGATATTTCCATTATCACTTGTCTTTTTAACAATATGTAAGGTATAATATAATGTAAGGACCAAGAGCTTAATCTTCTTGGCTTCTGTATGTTTTGATTGGCTATTAGTCCGGAACCTAGATACTGTAACCTCCTCGGCATTAACATACCAAAATAACGTATAAATATTGCAACTCAGCATAGAATTTCTATAATCTAAATATGCAAATTTTTAACAAATCGCTCGATAAAATAGAAGAAATTTCAGATGCCGAGTTATACCTTTGTATAGAGTGCCAAGTAAAACCTGCAGAAATATTCCAAATCAACGGCGAGTACTGCCTAGATTGCTGGCAAGAACTAACACACACTAATCTCTAGGCGTTTTAAGCTGAGCATACTGATCCTCCAACCAGTATTGCTCGGCTCTTTGTAGGTGATCGCCCTATGTGCGGTACTAGAAGATAGGCATCCCTGATTATTCTCTTGCTAATGAAAACTCCTTCCAAACAATGACTTTTGAGGCCGCGAAATGTGGGAAGATAACTCCACTGTACATGCCGGATACCATCTCCCTTGCAAGGTATATAATCTCTGCAAGACGTATAAGCAAGACCACATATGTGCTAGCAAGCAGGAACGTCTGAATCCCATGCAGAAATGTCGAGGGAGCCTTAATGTAACAGATTAATTATCGTTTGTGCACTGATATTCTGATCGCCCTGAAGATTTTCGTATTATCAAAGAGTGAAACTGCAAAGCTTTTCGATAGGCTCATGTCTTCATGGCCACAGGATAGTCTTCCAAAGGTCAAAAATATCAAGGTATATGAAATTGAGCGAGACAAGTGTCTGTTGAGTGCCGACAATCTGCTCGCAGCCCAAGTGCGAGGCTTAATAGTGCCGTTCCTTGGTAAGCAGGAAGAATTGCAGCGGTTTCCTTCAGTGACTATAGATAGTGGTGCAGTGAAATTTGTTTGCAACGGTGCCAAGGTGATGCGACCCGGTATAATAAACTTTGACTCCTTCAAAAAAGGAGACATTGTAGTGGTAAAGGATCAGGCGCATGGAAGGGGACTTGCTATAGGACTTGCTCTTGAAGACAGCGAAGTAGCAAAAGGGATGACCAAAGGCTATGTCATAGACACCGTTCACTACATTAGCGACAAAATCTGGAAAGCCTATAAGAAAATATAGACATTAGGAGGGTCGTATTGTTTCTTCCCTATGGCCAGTTCTCGTTACATATAATATATCGATCCCATCTCCACTTGCAGCATCGCGTTGGGTAGCAGAGCGGATAGCCCTGGAAGCCAATTCTCTAACTGCCTCTTCAGACATATTTGGTTTAAATTCTGCATCCATGATACCAAGTGCCCCTTCTGCTCCTGTGCCCACTGCAGCATAATTATCAGGCAGTACTGAACCAAGTGGGTCAAGAGTATAGATTTCAGGTTTTTCGTTAATACCCCCCACGATGACCTGAGTTAGCAGCGGAAAGTATCTTCTCTCGAACATAATAACAGACATTAACTTTGCGATTGAGTTTGGAGGAACATCACGTCTTAGCTCCAACTTACGGATCTTGGCCAATGCCTCGACCTGCCTTACAAGCACCTGCATGTCGGCGACCATGCCGGCACATGCGGCGCCAACGTGATCCGTTATCGAAAACGTCTTCTTAATGTTCTTGTTTACTACAAAGTTTCCAAATGAGATTCTTTTGTCTGCTGCTAATATAACGCCATCATTGTAGGATATACCTACTACTGTTGCCCCCGGCATGAATTCTGCAAACGCCATATGCGATGTACATCGCTGTCCAAGTTAGATTTAGTCGTTTCTATTGGAAGACAAGAAATTGCCAAAGCAGATAATGTTTTACTGCGCCTAACCCTTTGTTACATTGGTGTCGTGTATCCTGATGGCTTCCGCAACGAGCCTATTCTGTAACTCAAGAGCATCCTTACCTTCCGGGTGTTTTGTCTGGGCAACCGCCTCTGCAACAATGCTTATCACGTGCCTCATAAGGAACTCATCTCCTCTTGTGGCCTCCGCCCTGTAAGTTGGATTGGCTTTATTTACAAATACAATGTTCTCAGTAATAAAGCTGTATCGCGAATCACTTTCATCTTCATAGGGGATCACCTTGTAGCCTATCCTCTTGAGTGCAAATGTCTTCTTCAGTATTGGCTTTCGTACATTTCTTGTTTCAATCACAGTGCCGTCGGCCTGTATTTCATTTACCACCTCAACAGCCATCCCTGCAGGCGCGTTAGAAGCGCTGTTTGAAATATACGGTTCTGTAACAGTGCTTGGAAGGGTACTAGCGTCGGCCTCAGAAATTGCTGAAGTCCCAAGAGGGAGGGGGGACATCTCATCATGTCCTGCGATTTGGAGGTTGTCATCGGAACGCATTTTATGTCTCTGCTTATCATGTTCCTCATCCTGTCTAGCCCTCACCCTTTCTTTTACTTGCACGAGTTCGTACCCTTGTACTTCCTCTTCAAGTTCTAGGTTTTCAATCATAGCTTGTCCAAGTATCTTGTCAATTTCGCGATAAATCCTGGACTCTTCGCGAGTTATCAGAACATCTTCGTACTCAGTCAGTCCAGGAATGACTCTATCTATAACAAATGTTTTCATAAGCTGATTGAATCTTGCATATTCGCTATCCTCAATGATTGCGGACTTGTCAGCAAACCTAGTCGTCAGGTTATCGCATCTGACAAAGCCTGTTACACGGTTGAGCTTTGTGTCAAAACCAAAGTTGCTGCGTGTGACAATATGGTTTCCAACCATGACAGCAATTCCGCGCTCGTCATCTGATAGGGGTCTCCTAGCAATAATGATTTCTCCGGTTATTTTGCCGCTGTCAATGTTGACGGGTATCCTGTGGCCTTGAATTTCAGGGGCCCTAACAATCTGAGAGCCGTCAAAATTCCATTCTTTGAATTTCTCGGCAGTTTTGACATATACTTCAAACAGCGGTTGCCTCAGCACCGCTAGTCTTCGGATCTCTTTGGTTATTTTGAATAAATCGAGTTGGGTCTTGGCCCCAGTCATGACTATTTCTGTTCCGTCTCGCTTAAGATGGGACACCCTTAATTCATCGAGCTTGGCATTACCCGTATACAGCCTCTCAAGCACACTTGTATTAATGACAAGGGCTTTGGTGAAACTCTTACGCCTTGTTCTTATTCTCATAGTGTCAAATGATGTCAGGAACGATAGCCTGCCTGTGCCATATCTACCTGTTCTAATTCTTTTCAGCCTAGGTGAAACGGATTCAGTCCTTTTGTGGGGGGAACCCAAAAGCAGAAATTTTTCTATTCCATTCTGATCCATTCCTGCGTCATCTTCAATAGCAATAGAACCATTGTTGAGGGCGGTGACAAGAACCTTTGTTGCGTCCTCATCAAAGGCATTCTCTACAAGCTCCTTTATGATCTCTGTTGGAGAAACCCATGTTTTAGTAGCGAATTCCTTGAAAAATGAGGGATGAACCTTCATTTGAGTAGGCATTTTTCAAGAGCTGTTACTTTCTCACCTTTATTTAATACTTGTCAAGGTACGTTAATTGTTACACTGGCTTATTCTATTATTGCAAAAATTCCATACATACGCCTGGTTGGCAAGTTAATTAATAAAGTTAGTTAATAATTGGCCCAAGACTTGATTATAAAGCAATTGAGCACCATCGTAGACCGAAGGAATGCTGTTAAGGCACTTTTAGAGTGCGGATAATAGTTGTTATCTCTTATTCCATGCTTTGTTTCCGCCTCACATCTGAAATTTAGAAGGTATTTCGTGGTACTTATGTCCCGAAAGCATGAGGGAATGATCCTTCTGGCAACATGTTGATTATGGCTATCACTGATATAACACGGACGGAATTTTTATGAAGTGAGCATAGAATTGTATTGTTGATAACAAATAGAATCCGAAGAAACTATAGATGATAACGGATCATATCTGAA
>JALZEV010000117.1 GCA_030861865.1 Thermoproteota archaeon
ACAGCCAACAGCGATAACGAAATCAGGAAAAGCAATTAGAAGAAGAGTTGCAAAGGGAGAGTCTAACCCCGCTCCCCTTTTCCTGATGATAATTTCTTTTCAAAAATTGTCGAGGTGGGCATATGTATAAGCTAACTAGGCCTAAATTTCATTCGAATCTCATACATAACAGTCGTCGTCTACTACATAGATTGCGCTATAATCCCAATCTTGTTGTTATTGTTATTTGGAAACCAGATATTTCCACCGCTGTCGGCATAAATAAATCGAATTATTGTTCTCGGAGTTGGCAACTCATACTCTTGGATCGTGTTGGTATTTTGATCCAATTTGCCTACCTTGAAAGCATTAGTCATGCTGAACCACACATCATCGTAAATATCGACCCAAATAGCATAAGGGCCAGAGCCTGGAGTAGTCGTCTCAAATTCTTTGAACTCGTTTGTCTTCGGATCGAAACTTCCTATCTTTGCAGCATTATATTCCGTGAACCATAGCTTGCCAGTGCTGTCTATTGCAATCCTTCTCGTCCCACTATCGCTGGTTGGTGTTGGGTATTCAGTTATTTCACCAGTCTTTGCATCTACTTTACCTATCCTGTGACCAGTTAGTGCAGCATACCAAGCATTTCCTTCAGGGTCAACAATGATGCCATATGGCGATGAGCCTCTTGTAGGTGTCGGAAATTCATCTATGGCGCCGGTAGTCAGGTTCAGCCTACCAATCTTGGAAGCTTCAATTTCTGTGAACCACACGACTCCATTACCAATAATGGGAGTGTGAGGAGCGGAATTTGGTGTTGGTGTCGGGAATTCATTAACCTGCCCAGTTTCAACATCAAGTTTTCCGATCTTTGAGCCTGCCATTTCAGTGAACCATACGTTACCGACCTCATCAACTGCAAGGCCATGAGGTCTTGACGATGGCGTAGGGATATCAAATTCTTGGAATTGCTCAGTAGTAGGGTCAAACCTGCCTATCTTGTTGGCGTTTATTTCTGTGAACCATACAATCCCGTTTCTCTCATCCACTACAATGTCGTGGGGAGCTGAGTTCGGGGTTGGTATTTCCCATTCTTTGATTGTAATCCCTGCCTGCTGGGCGTAAATATGCGGCGTAGCAAGCAACAGTATAATGATGATGATGATGCTGCTAGAAGGGGCAAGTGTTCGAGTGGTCAAGGTTCTCCTACAACTTAGTATATATCAATACAGTTTAATTATGTTTAGACTATGTTGAGTGTACATTTAATCGAGTCCATATTGTGAAGGTCTTTCTCTTGAATCCCTCTGGGCCCTCCTTGTATGAGGATATCCATTATGCGAACAATACCTCCACCATCTCCAGCCGTACGAAAACCAACCTCAAAATCAAAGCAAAGACGGTTAAGATATCCCATTAAAAGTGGGGGTAGTGGAGATGGTGGAGATATTTCCGGATTAACAGTAAAATGACGCACCTTAAGTTCTAGCTGATGAACAAGACTACAGCTGTTAGAATCAGATAACGTTTACCTATTAGGCAGTTGCCGCGTCGTTGGCTTCGTTGGCTTCAGGCTTTATACTAAGAGTCGTTATTCTCAATCGTGCATACTATACATGCTCGATCCATGATTTTAGCGGCCTGGTCTGTAAAGAGCTGAATCTCAAATAATGTCGATTTATCAAATGCTCCATTCTACTATTTTGTACTACAATTCCTATTCTTTGCGCCTTTATTACGGAATTTTAAATACTACCACAATATCTGTTCGCATTCACATCTTCCGCCAAACTTAGTCGTCCTGCCACATCTTGGACAGGCGGATGGCGGCTGGGGATTTTCTTCATCATCAAACATGTCTTGTCAACCTACTTTTGCTGAGAGATAGGCACAAGTAATCCGCCTAGCTGCCGCGAGGTTTCAAGGAATCTAATTCCCTTACTTGTTGTTCGATAAATGCCCTCAATATCATGTACCATCAAGTCATTTTGAATTAACATTGCTAAGTACTCTTTTAATTGTGCATATGAAAGAAATGCTCTATACATTATCTTCGTCTTGGTAGCGCCACCGTTTGCTGCCTCTAAAATATTAGAAGCAAGTTCTGTTCTACTCCTATAATTCGTTTTTCTCAATCTACGAAAGGAAGTGCAATGCGACTATATATGCAAGTACGATAAAGTGTTGTACAACAGTGTATCTAATCTCGGTTGTCAATATCATGGCTAGCAGAATCATATTGCAATAGCCAAAGCGGCAACCATGAAGAATGCACATCTAGTCTAGAAATATTGAAGCCAAGCATCAAATACTGAGGCCAAGACGTCTTCATGAGATAACGTCAAAGAGTCTGCTGCAATGTCATCTTTGTGGATGCCTAATGCACAAACAAAGACAGTCATATGGTTAAACAATGTTCGTGCCAGAATAGATCGTTTTTTCTATAACAGTAGTATTTACCTATCATGTAATCGTCCTCAAACTTACATTCCTCTACCTGCAATGCCACAAATCGCAATTGATGATATAAGATTTAGTTAAATACTCATGTTGTGTATAGAAGATATTGAGAAAATTTAGTAAAAGTCAGACATATGGCAGATGTGAATGTATCTGTCATGGCAGACCGAACACCGACTACTGTGGCTATTGTTCACCTTCGCATAACAGGGCCTACCGACGGTACTGACATTTTTTCAGATTCAAGGAGTCTTCAGAAATGAGTGAAAGTGCCACAACGCAAGAGCAAATTTTTCGTGTTGTGTATGCAGCAGAGCTAAAGAAAAAGCGCGACAATGAACTGCAAGATGAAAGAAGGCGAGTGAATTATCAGGAGGGAAAAACGCCTGGAAGACGTGGAGAAATGATAATGCAGGATGAAATCAGCAAAGAAACCATCAGACGCTATTATCTGGATCGAAAAGGCTCAAAGCTCAATTCGGATATACGCTTCAATCTACACATCTAGAAAGAATCAATCTCTCTGAGATATGAATGACTATGCCCATGCAATTGGAGATTCTGTAACCCTATCAGGTCACTAGGTTTTTTCTGGCTCTAAACAGTCGGTACACAGTAACTTTCGGATGACCTAACTGAGAGAGAGAGAGAGAGAGAGACACTATGAGAAGCAGGTTGGCAGAAAGTCCAAGTTGTTCTCTGTTATGCTGTCACGTGTAGTCGTTAAAAACCAATTTCCATTAATGCTTCGTCTGGGAGAGACTCTAGTCTTCTGATTATTCTCGATTGTGTATAGAGGGTAGCGATTTTCTAAAAGCTCCTGAACGACATGTGTTACCTCATAAACTCTTCCGCCTATGCCTACATGTGTTATTACGCCCTGCCAATCTTTCTTTACGCAGTCTATGTAAGCTTCATGCATATGATGCCACTTTCTCTCAGTATTCTAACTTTAAAAGTTGTCTGTAGCAGCTATCACTCTTCCATTCTTGATGTCAGACATGATACAGTCTTCGCAGCTCCACAAAATAATTGGATTTATCATGTGAGCAATGTGGTCTTCTATTGAAAAATCAATCTTGCCAATCAGCTCTTTGCCGCAGGTGTCGCATAGAAATTTTCGTGCTCTATACATTTGCAGAATCTCAGCTATTGGCTTCTTGTCTATTGGTCTCTTGCTATGCGGGATTTCATCTTTAATCTGGAAATACCAGGCATCCTGTTTAATAGGTTCCCCAAGGAATAGGTTCTCCATGCCTAATGCATTGCAGCAGTTTTTAAAGAACCAAACTTAACATTTTGTAACCTTCGAGATACATTCAGTAAATCTGGCGCTGAACAATCGAGACATGAAAACAAACCAAGATATGCTTTATGACAGCTGTTTGAATAACGGTCGGATCGGCTATATACTGCTAAAAGACAGGGAGATAGTCACCGCTATTACAAACGATGGATCATTTATTAGCTAATCTGACCACACAGAAGGCTTTATACCATATTAACAGAATGACAGCAATGATAACCACAAAAGTCCAATATTGCCTAAATTGCGGTAAACATACGACTACGTAACGGGTTCATGCCGTGATTGCGGAACTGAACGACCAGCTGTTTATAATCATTTTGATGAGTTATAGTTTTAGGAGCTGGCCTATAAGATATAGACATATGCAATATAAGGTTAGATTCTCGTGATCAAGGAAAGTTTGATGGGTTTTTATGATCTAAATTGGATTAACGGTCGAAGAAATCAAGGAGATGTGAAGTGGCAGATCCTTAGAGGAACTGACTTGTTTATGGCTTGGATATAATAGTAGGGAGTTTGAGTAAGAGGCTAGGCGGGATGCTCTGCGTTTTGGCTGGCTGTTCGCTGTAAAAAATTCTAGTAGTTGTCAATCATTAGTCTTTTGCGTCTCAGCAGCAACTCATCCTTTGCCAGACGGAGCCCTATCGACCCTATAAACACTGTCATAGTCGTCAGCGCCGCCACAACGTACCATTCCATTACGGGACTCGAACCTCCATCGAAGCCAGCCACCTCTTGCTGATCCTCCATACAGAGTCCATTGCAATCAGAGTAGGAACAGATCCCAGCACATTCCAACCGATTGATTCACACATTGTTGTCATTCGGGGTATATTAACACCAAATAGATGATTAACTCTGCTAAGATGTATGTTGTAGTTATCAGCTGCAGATCATAATAATTAGAAAGCGCGCACAATATCATGGATGGTTTTGAGCAGTTAAACATGAATATGATAGCCCATAACCGCGTGTTACTAGAAGTAGGAGGTTATATCCTGCCAGTAGACGCATTTGTACACAGAAACAGACAAAATAAATCGCATTTTCAGTCTATTCTCTGCTCCATTTTCAAAAATTTGGAAACGGCTCAGAGCTAGAAAGCAGTCATCATTACCATTTCCATAATAACAGCGTGTCTTTTATTATATCAACCTAGCAGATAAATGTTAAGAACCCGGCTGGCAGGTTTACTCATACCGGTTGATAAAAAATTCTGACGTTGCCAAGGCTATGCGCAACCTTGGATTTCTCACAGAAATAATAGAAGAGGATCCTAATGTGCTATTTAGAGCTCGTGCATACTATAGGGCTGCAGACACGATCGCAGGCCTGCAAGAAAATGTTACCGACATATACGGCAGACATGGAGTGAACGGGCTACTAGAGATCCCGTCGGTTGGTAAGGCAATCGCGTCAAAGATAGAAGAATACATTAAGAGAAGCAGGATTCAGCATCTTGAAGAACTAAAGGCAAAGATGCCTATCGACATAGACGAGCTATATGGCATAGAAGGAATAGGCCCAAAGACAATAAAGATGTTCTACGACAAACTGCAGATAAAGAACCTAGACGATCTAGAAAAAGCCGCGACCGAAGGCAAACTGAAGACCTTGCCGGGCTTTACGGAGAAAAAAGAACGAGACATCTTTAAGCAAATTGAGTTTTTCAAGAGAGGCAAGGGCCGCCTCATAATTGGAGAGGTCTACCCGCTTGTGAAGCAGATCGAGAAGCGTCTTCAACATATTGCTGGCGTCAAAAATGCAGTTGCAGCTGGTTCGATCCGCCGTATGAAAGAGACTATTGGAGATATTGACTACCTAGTGGCAGCCAACGACCCTAAGCGAGTGATAGATTTTTTTGTCAAAATGCCAGAGGTACAAGAGATTCTTGGCATGGGCCAGGCCAAGGCATTTGTGAAACTTGCCAGCGGTATTGATGCTGACCTACTGGTAGTGCCTGAAGAAAGCTGGGGTGCGGCTCTTCAGTATTTCACTGGAAGCAAAGAGCATTCCGTTCAATTGCGTAAGATAGCGATATCAAAAGGCCTTCGGCTGAATGAGTGGGGTATTTTTAAAGGCGACAAACGCATTGCAGGAGCAACAGAAGAGGAAGTATACAAAATATTAGGTCTACAGTGGATCCCGCCAGAGATGCGAGAGAACGCTGGCGAGATAGAGCTTGGAAGGCAACACAAGATACCTAAGCTAGTCGAGTACGGGAGCCTGAAAGGAGACCTGCAGGTACACAGCGAAAACAGTGATGGGACGGCAACCATAGAAGAAATGGCCCGCGGCGCTAAGGCATTTGGTCTTGATTATATTGCAATCACTGACCACACAAAGAGCCTGGCGCTCGCCGGTGGTCTTGAAGAACAGGAACTTTTGGAGCAGGCATACAAGATATCGCAACTCAATGACAGACTAAGAGAAGAATTCCGTATCCTATCCTCAGCTGAGGTCAACATCATGAAGGATGGCTCGCTTGACATTCCAAATACGGTCCTTGACAAACTTGATATCGTAGGCGCTGCAATACATTCGCATTTTAACCTGCCAATTGAAACGCAAACAGAGCGGCTGATAAAAGCCGCCAAAAACCCAAGCGTCGATATTCTGTTCCATCCTACTGGCAGGCTCATAAACAGGCGTCCTGGCTACCCTGTCGACATTGAAAAAGTGATTGAGGTTTCAAAGGATACCAACACAGTTCTTGAAATTGATGCACACTATGACAGACTCGACCTAAAAGATGAATACGTCAGAATGGCAGTAAGAAAGGGGGTCAAGTTGGTCATCGACTCTGATGCACACCATCCTATCCATTACTCCTTTCTTACATTTGGCGTAGCGCAGGCAAGGCGCGGCTGGGCAATACAATCAGATATCCTTAACACACTGCCAGCAGACAAGTTGCTCAAAGCATTAAAGTAAATCATATATCACGCATATAGAGATACTTTATCCCTGTGCGCACGACATTTGAACAGGATGACTTGAAAACAAGGAAAATATTTCTAGGAGTCTTTTACTTTTGTGCCTTTGTTAT
>JALZEV010000131.1 GCA_030861865.1 Thermoproteota archaeon
CAATGTGTATGATGTCCCCTTCAGATCCTTGACAACTGGTGGTTGTATCACCTCTGCCGCTAACATTTGAAAGTGCTGCTTGTTCTTCTTCTTCTTGTTCTTCCTGTGGACAAAGTTGTGCTAGTATGGCGTAGCCTTGCACTGACTCGTTTGACAACGTAGAGCCTGTATTATTTACATCCTGAATTACCCAGCCATCTGGAACCTGTAGTCTGAAGCTATCCTCTGTACTTTGGAACAACGTTGTTCCGTTCTGACTTACTGTTGGTTGGTTGGTCATTTGTTGTGCGTTTATTATTGGGACATTGGCAGCAAAAATGATAATAGCAATTGCTACTACTGCAGAGATTAATCCTATCGTCATAGCTGGTGAAACCAGTGATCGCGATAACACTATCATGATGCTAAGAACAAACAAAGTGCAGGTTTCAGAGCAAAATAAGTATTCCTTTTTGGACTTTAGCACAAAATCTCCATAATCAGACAATTTTCATGTTAATGACCAATGATAGTAAAAAGAAAGATTATGCTACGCACGCAAAAAATAACATCCATCCTAAACAACCTTTATGCGTCTTCTATGTCTGTTACCTACTGCTGCTATCCTATTTCTTTTAGTCACGAAATTGCTTCCAACTTGTCCGCATCTCTTGTAGGCACATTTTGAAGTGTCTTGATTTGTAGTTTGAAATATTTGCTTACGTAGATTTGAGCAGCAATACAGTTCTATTTCCAGAGCTCCCTGTTCACATAGGAGCTACTAAAGAGCAGCCAAGAGTAAGCTGACTGAGGTCGTGGGTTCAAATCCTACCCAATCCATATTTTACTACGAGGGAACTAAGGTATTGAATTGAGCTTCTTTTTAGTAGTTGTCAGACAAAGCCTCTAGCAATGCCGATGCCGCATCGTAGAGTACAGCACTGGGCTAGCCTAGTAGACTGGTACACAGAGCATGCGCTGTATCAACAACAGCAGTCATTTGCTGCACCGTTGTTGCTATTGATCCATTATCTTTAAGCTCAAACAGTATCACTACTATTACTATTATTATTACTACTACTAGTAGAACGCACGGGTATTGCTCCGATCTGCTGCATTAATCCCATCATGTCTGCAGTTGCCCACTCTTCTGTTATCTTGCCATCAATGATAGTTAGTATATCCATTGCAGTAAAAGATACGTGCTTGCCAGTCGCAGGTATACCTTGGAACTCTCCTTTGTAGGTGCCAGTAACATTGATACTGACAGCGACTTTATCTCCCTCTGCCACCATATCTACAATGTTGCGACGAAGATCTGGAAATGCTTTATTGAAGGGAGCAAGGAATTGTTCTTTGTTTGTGTTCCAATCCATAGGAGGCATTCCTGAAAAGTGAAAGGAGTAATTAGTGCTCGATACTAATTGGTCCACCATTTCTGTATCGTATCGATCCAAAGCCTCAAAGAACTGATGAACTAGCTGCTTATTTTGTTCTTGTTTAGATAATGATGCCATTACTAGTATAAGGGGTTGCACACAACTTAAGGATTCTTTCTTAAGCTCTTAGGTGGTTAAATGAAAATAATCATTATTGCTGACAGTAATTCCAATTCATTAAATACAATACAACCTTGAGCATTAGATCTCTAACTAACTCTTGTGTATCTTCTATGGGAATTGTCCGCTGCTGCTTTTCTCCTTCTTTTAATTCCGAAAGCCATTCCAACTTATACATATCTCTAAGTGCATCTTGAAGAGTCTTGATTGTAATTCGAGATCTTTGTAATAGGTTACTTTCGGTAATAGGACTAACTGTGAATTTATAACTTGCTTTAGCTTCTTCCCAAGAAGATGAATACATTTGGCACGATTTACTATTATTGAAGCTCCTTCAATCTTGGGGCTGCGACCGACTGGAGTACAATATCTTCCTGAAGCACTCAAAGTAGCTGGTCTGATGAGTGAACTAAGAGCTGAATATGGCGGACGAGTTTCTCCTTTGTCGTATAGTTCAGAACGAGACAAATTAACACTGCTACTTAATCCTGACTCGATCAGAGCATTCTCACTACAACTTGCAGACGCAGTCGCTTTTGTGCTGCATAAAAAGCGGTTCCCTCTGGTACTTGGTGGAGATTGCAGTATCCTTATAGGAAACCTTCTGGCGTTACGCCGCTTGGGGACATATGGACTATTCTTCATAGACGGTCATGCTGATTTTTATCAACCCCAAGTATCTCTCAGTGGAGAAGTTGCCGATATGGATCTTGCAATTGTATCGGGTCGTGGTCCAAATGTTCTGACTAATATTGATGGCCTCAAACCGCTTGTTAGAGACGAGGATGTTGTCGTATTCGGTTATCGTGATGTAGAAGAAGCGACAAGCTATGGAAGCCAAGATGTACGTGATACTAACATGCATGTATTTGACCTCCCATCTGTAAGAAAGCTCGATACTATTGCCACTACCGCTTCACAGGCTGTTGACATCCTGGCGAATAATGAACTACTAGATGGATTCTGGATACATCTAGATGCGGATGTCTTGGATGACTCAATCATGCCAGCAGTGGACTATCGCCTAGGCGGTGGTGGTTTAAGTTTCTATGAACTAAGCGAGCTCTTGAAGATCCTAGTTGCCTCCGATCGTGCGGTAGGAATGGATATTACGATCTTCAATCCCCGGCTGGATTTGGATGGGTCAATAGCACGAAGATTCGTCTCAAGCCTAATTCAAGGTTTATCTTAAAAGAGCGAAAAAGCACAGGCTTCGATTTGGTTTTTTGCGTCGAGACAGCTGGTACTTTGAAGGAAAGATCCACTGAGCTAAGGTCGTGGGTTATATCCCAACCAGTCTATTTCTTCTACTCTAGTTAACTACTACGACATTAAGTTAGCTTATTTCTCATTAGTCGTCTATTAGGACTACCATTAGATTGAATTCAGAACTCGTGACCTGCGGTAGCCCCTCTGTAACCGCAACACTATAAATGCTTCTCTCTCACTTCTTCTTCTTTAAGACAAATATAATGCCGCCTATTAGCGCTGATGTGAAAGGTACTACCATGAGAAGAAGCTCGTTTGGTGATATCGTTATTGTCTGCCCAACAGGAATATCAAAGTCCACTTGAAGGGGAGTAGCGAGGTATTTTGAATCATCCATTATTCTTGTCAATAGTGTTGCCACATAATCCGAATTATCGTGAAACTTATAAGGTATAGAAATGTCACTAGACTCATAGAATCTATATGGCATCTGCTCAACAGTTGTGCCTGGCTCTTTTTCCTTCATTACCAGTGCTGCATAAACACCGACTAAATTAGAACCGTTCTCATCGAGAATGCTAAAATGCAGCGTCGCGTTTTGATCTGCGCTAACAAATTTCGGGTATAGCTGAAATGCTATCTGATATTTATCATCAATAGTCTTTACTATAGCCCCACTATCGACAGTAGAATGAGCATAAGCATAGTGCAAAAGGCTCACGATTGGTACACTCAAAACTGACAAAGCGATAAGCAAAATCCTTACAATCTTTTGTGAATCAAGGCAAAATATTCTATTCAATTCAATACCCTGCGCCTCCATCTGTTTAGGTTGTTTTTATGCTAGTATGGAAATTCTCGCCCAAAGAATTGTACACACATAACTATAACAAAATGCTGAATTTAATTCTATGAATATAGATACGACCCTTCATCATCTGTTTTGGCGGCTGTTATAGAATCGATAGGTATCAAGCAGGCGGCTCCACCATTACTACCACAGTAATTACGATCCCCAAGACGCAGACGGCTTTGGTGCCGTCGGAGTCTATACTCTTAACCCTGCATTGGTAATCAGTAGTTTAACAGTGACTTAGAATAATATTGACAATTCGCCGCACACACCGCTACCACAGATGATGGCTCCTTTGATATAGGGATCATCAATGGTTGGCCTTCGGGCAGTGACTTAATCTGGTGTCCCAGATAACAAGTTCAATTCTTCCCCAAGCTTTATCCCACTGGCAACTCTAAGTGCCACGTTTAGTCATACTTCCATATAAGCTGGCGAGTATCTCTATTAGTGCCTCCACCTACTTTGTCCAAACATAGTTGGAACAGTCAATTAATATGTGGTCGGCTAACTTTCATTTTCCTTTTTTGTGTCCCATGAATAAAAGACCAAAACCTTCCACACTTGTATTGGTTTTGCGGCATTGATGGTTTTCTCCGAGCCCCGTTTTTAGGGTGTAGTCTACGGAGCCTATTTGGAAATAGAGTGGACCTGATGAATTTGAATGTGCGGTTCTTCTCCTCCTTCTATAGCTACTTCCCCTTTGACAAGGATCAGTCTGAACGCCGGCTGAGGTCGTGGCTATATAACTAAAAAATTTCTCATTCACTATAAATCAGATATAAAGCAGTTCTTCACCAAAATAGGAAAAATATTTTTAAATATCCCTAAGAAAGGATAACATGTGAGAAACATCGGACGTCTCGGAAACCAGGTTCTAGCAATGAGTGTAGCCACAGTATTGGCACTATATGCAATAGGCGTAGCCACGTCTGCCATGGCACCGGTCCCTGCATATGCAACCAACTATGACAACAACGACAAACACCATGACGAGAAGGACAAACACGATGATAAAAACAAATACCATGACGAGAAGGACAAACACTATAACAACGATAATTCCTATGACAACAACGGCAATCATTATTCACAATTCCTAATGGACGTAGAACAATGCTTCCTCGACAATGGTGAACAGTACTCAGATGAAGTAGAGCAATGCATCTATGATGTAATGGCTGCCTACTTCGACAATAACAACAACAGCGAGGGCAGTACTAGCAGCAGCACAACTACTACCAACGGGAACAGCAACAATGACCTAGTTGAAGACACCGGCGACATAGATGACAACAACAGCGAGGACATCTTCTCACAAATGTGAGAAAATAAGAATAGCTCAGTCAGCAAGTTAGGTATGATTCAAAAATATCATGCCAAACTCTCCCCTTTTTGATCTCGTCATGAATTGATTCCATATAATGCGGAAGAAAATAGTTCTTAAATTGCTCTCTCTTCTTACGGACCGACTGCTATACAGCTATCCTCTCTAACTGCTTTTCAGTAGTAGCTGTAGTAATTTATTGTAGTCTCCGTCTTAAGATTAGATGGAAGTAGTAATTATTTAAGTGGTTATGATGTGTATTGCCTGTCTCTTTTTCCTTTATTTTGAAGACACATAAAGGCTAGCTAGTTACCTAGAGTAAAATATTCAAGGTAGTATTGCATTTGGTGAGCAGAAAGCGGCAGCAATAGGAGAACGAGACACTATATCAGTGATAATACCCTCGAAAGTTTAATCAAACATATATACACCAAACATATACACGTTTATCCTCAACTGCTTTATGAAAATAGTAGTAGCATCTGTTATCTTAGTAACGGCATACGGTGTTGTTGTTCATAGAATATGAATGATACAACAAGTATGATAATAGCCCTCATAGTAGTCTGCATATTAGTAGCCGCAGCTATAGGAATGCTACTTGTTGCATCTACAGTAGTAAGATCAAATAACCCTGATGTGATCGGCGGAGATAATGATGATTTGTTAACCGGAGGCCAAGGGGCACAAAGATTCGTCTGCGGTGGAGGAGAAGATACAATCACAGACTATGATGAAGCTGAAGGAGATACTAAAACGGCAGATTGTGAGAACTTCTAGCTGAGAATAGTAACTATGCCACATACCTGAATTTTCAAACACGGTCGCAAGTAACGAGTTTATTGGCAGTTCTTGTTATGCTCTATTGTTAAGGTCATCAACACAATATACCTCACTAGCTGGAAGACACTCATCGTTAGATGTTATATTGGTGATTGTAAAACATCAGCCGTACGCAGTTATCTCTATTATCGCTCCAATTTCAAGTATTTCGGCCACCGCAACCCAAGCTATAACTATTCTATTATTACTATCACAAAGGTTGAAGTCTGTATTTGCTACAAATAACGAACGAAGCTGTCCATTTATTACGAACTGGTAGCTAAAATACATATCGAAATTGGAGACGGCAACGACGACGACGACAACTAATTCATCGCCACTTGCGTCATATCTTTACACCTTGGACTCACCAGAAGCAAGACGCCAGTATCCAAAACGACTAAAAATATTTTTAAAATTCGCTGGTATGCCAGGTAAAACAGTTGAAGAACAGGCCGCTGCTTTTCTAGCTAAGAAAAACAATAATAATAATAATAATGATAATAATGTTACTTCCTTTTATCGAGACATCCTTATCAGCTTCATTACTCACAACAAAGAAAGAGTCCTGCACAAAGAATTCTCTGCAGGTTCCCTTAACACCTACTATCAAAATGTTAAATTATTTTATGAAATGAATGACATAACAGAAGGTATTAACTGGCGTAAAATACAAAGGGGCCTACCCAAAGCAAGAACTGTTTCAAACGACAGAGCGCCAACATTGGACGAGTTAAGAAAGCTTATGGAATATGCAGACCGCAGAATCAAAATGTTAGTAACTGTCATGTTTTCTAGTGGTATTAGAGTTGGTGCTTGGGAATATTTGCAGGTAAAGCATGTAATACCAGTAAAGAATAACTGTGCAAAGTTAATCGTCTATGATGACGAACTTGAACAATATTATACCTTCGTTACACCAGAAGCACACGCAGCTATAAAGGAATGGCTAGCATATCGTGAGTCTTATGGCGAGAAGATAACACCAGACTCTTATCTTTTCAGAGACTTGTGGCCGACAACTAACGAACCTACTTATGGTAAAAACGCGGTAGGTAGTGGAACAAAAGGACTTGCAACACACCCAAAGAAACTAAAGACTGCCGCAGTTCAGAAAAACTTAAGTCGCGCTTTATGGAAGCAGGGTATTCGTCAACCACTGAAAAAAGGGACTAGACGTCATCCCTTTAAGCTAGCTCATGGACTTAGAAAGGCTTTTCGTTCTAAAGCAGGGCAAGTTATGAAACACCTAAATGTCGAATTAATTATGGGGCATCAAACTACAGGAACGCAAGAAACCTATTGGCGGCCAACAGAAGAAGAAGTTTTAGAAGACTACTTGCGTGCCATAGACTTACTGACTATTATTAATAATTCGCAAAATGTTGGAACCGATAAAATGCAGAATAAAGAAATTGAACAACTAAAAACCAGACAGGCAGCTATTGAGAGAATATTTAAAAAGTTTATCGCAGACGAGCAAGATTGGAATCCACAAGATCCAAAAGAGAGAAAACTGATAGAAGACACGTTTAAGCGGATAATGGATCCGAATGGTTCATTTTTTGGCGGATAGTTGGTACAGTTATGAATACAGGTAATATTACTTATGAAAATCCTCCTATAGAAGATAGCAAGTTGGTGGCTTAACAGAAAAAAAATGGTTTTACTAACACAAACTAGCGGTTCAAAGGCTCAGAACGTAAAGTTCTTTGCCAATGATATCGGCGACTATCATTCTATAGACAGACCTAACAACACGCCCATCCCACACGACGGGATATTGAATCACCTAGCAAGTCAGACTGCGCTAACCAATGCAGAGTTACAGTATACGGTGGACGGCGGAACAACTTGGAATACCTTCCCAACTGCTACAGTAGCAGGTGCAAACATCGGTGTAATTGTAGACATTCCTGTATCAAAGAACACCAGGTTTAACATGAGACAGACAAACGCCACAGCAAGAACTTTGTCGTTCTGTCAAGTGCATTTCTAGTCGTCGTCGTCGATTCTTTTCCTTCTTCTCTTTCTTCTTTTTCTTTAAACTCCTCTAAGTCCGTCAGCACCACTTTTACTACTATTTCGTCTATCATCTCTCTGCCTTCTCTCTCTAGATTTTCTTGATAATTTTTGAAGCGACTAGCATGTGCTCTTTTCAAAACACGGATTAAAACTGCAGCATTTTCTATCATCTGCTCTCTCGTTTTGGTCGAGCCAGCAGCCGCAGGTGCTGCAGCAAGCAGCTAAACAACCTGATGATATAGCGGTGGTATTTATGATACTTTTTGGCTGTTGTTTTACATTCGAGGATTGGGACAATGGCGGCGTGGGTGGTGGCTGTAAACTAAATGGGCGGGCCCAGAGGGACTCGGCATAAAAAACTTCAGAAAATGGACTCGGTGGAGGAAGACCAATCCATTCCTATTGAATAGGAACTTATCAAATCTGAGCAGCTCTGACGGCTTTATTTTTGCTTTCATAGCATGGTGCAAATAGTCTGGTGACTTTTGATAGTCAATACTTGACTGTCACAATTATTACTAGTAGTAGCGGCTACAGATAGCACTATATCATACTTATGTTAGTAACTACTTTCATCATTTCTTATCCTTGTTTATTACAGGAACTTTATTTCCCTTCATGAACCAAGAATATTATTGGATAGCACATCATTAACCTCTTTCTATACCGCTATAATGTCCCCGACTAAACCGAGTATGTCTCGTTTATTTACATATGACTAGTTGTGACTCCTACCTTAAGCGACTGTGGCCATCGTAAGGACAATCACAATTTTTATCGCACACTCCACGAGCGCACCTCGCCGACCATAACTGGCACCGTATCACTGATATCGACGGTAAATCGGTAGACTCTTCTAGCTCGTTCAAAAACCTTTCCGGGGTCGAAGAAAGTGAGTTTAACATCCCAGCAGTCAGAGTCCGGACGGCAAATAGGACTGCGTTCCGCCTCGATTGTGTCGAGTTCAATTGCTTCCGCAAGTGCCTGCTCAAAAACCCTCGAGACGAGCATCGCGTTCGTGGCTGAGTAGTTGAGTGCACGCTCGCGCGGTGTCATACCCAGATTACGCAACTCGTGATAGATCCGAAGCAAGAAGTTATTGATCATGTCCGACTTCTTGCTCGCAGCAGCGCCCGTTGCGCTTCCCACGATGCTTTTGACTAGCGCCTTAGTAGTCCAACTGTACATGCCGCGCAGCACAGGATGGATTACAGGCACCACCTGCCCCGTGAAGAGACGCTTGCTTCCAACGATTCGTCCCGGAACGGAAATTCGCTCCACCCCTTCTTCAATCTGCTGTCTCAAGAATTGCCTGAGCCGCTCAGAGATTTGAGTAGCAAACGGACCCTCCACCCCAATCGCGTAGATAGTAGTCTGGTCCAAGTTCAAAGTCCAGATGATTTCGCCGGCATCTGAGAGGTTCTCATCCAGATACGCCAGCATTTGCTTGTGATCGTATGGGTTGTTGGCCGTTTGCTTCATGTGTTGCATGATCGAATCACGGCGCGCCTCTGTGCCGAAATCATAGCCCAGCTGTCCGAGTGCATAGACTAATTTGGGCGAATTACTGCTACCTCCACAGCTACAGACTTCATTCCCACAAGAACATGCAAGCATTTTTGCTTGACCTAGAAGTACGTCACCTCTTCCTGATGGATTCCCTGATGCCTTGCCTGCGACTACACTTTCAACTGGAGCGGGGTGCGTGTCGTTCGAGGATTTAGAATCCTCATTATCGGGGGTTGCGGCCCGAACCTGTGCCTCTGGTGTATGACCAGCAGCGACTCTAGAATCTGCATTATCCGTAGTTAACATTTTGACAGTTTCGGGTCTTTCAGTTGAATCAGCAATGACGGTCCCTCCTTCAAGGATTTTAGACATAGCTCCTTTGACATTAAGGCGACCTGCTAGGAGATGATAATTTGCTACAGATAGATCATCGCCCCCTACTGCACTACTGACAAGAGCTGCTCGAACAGCGTATGGATCAGGCATCTGACCTCTTTTGAGTTGCAGGCTTAGCAGAAGAGCGGCGATGCCGGAGACAATTGCAGTAGCATAGCTAGTGCCGCTATTCGCTGTTATCCCACCGCCGGGAGTTGCACCCAAGATATTTTCACCGGGAGCAAGAATGCCTTGGACCTCATAACTTTTGCTCCAGTTGCTAAATTCCAAAGGCTCACCTTGTGAATCCATCGCTCCCACTGCAAGCACTGCGGGCAATGCTGCAGGAACATGAAGACAATCGCAACCCTCGTTGCCTGTGGCCGCAACAATGAGGACACCCTCCGCAGTACAGTTCCGAACGGCACCGGCGAGGATAGGGTGAGCCGCTCCAGAAAAGGAACTATCGCCAGCACTGATGTTGATGATGTGAGCTCCCTCTTGAACTGCCTCAGAGATAGCTCGGGCGAGATCGAGTTGCGAACATGGAGCAAGAGAGTTACCTGCTCCATCCTTGAAGATCGGAACCATTAGACCACGACAGCGAGGTGCAATACCCAAGAAGGGTCCGTCGTGTTGACCGAGAAGAACACTAGCAACATTAGTGCCATGCTTTGTGGCGGGTCCTTGATGCGAACTGCTAGGCACCAAGATATCTACGTTAGTCAGATTAGCTCTGGCGAGGCTAGGATGCGACCGATCCACCGGTCCATCTAAGATCGCAACGCAGATACTAGGATCACCTAAGGTTTCCGCCCATAGCTCTTTAATACCTTCTATTTCCGCTACGTTGGTAGTATGCGCAGATATAGCCGAGTTGTCTATACATGACATAGTTGAACGCGATAAAACGGGGCTCTCCATTAGATAAGTTAAAAGAGAGTGTGTTAATTAATTTTGCTTTCATAGACTCTGTTTATAGGATAAAGTTAGAGGAATAGGTATTATATGTTTGTGAATACGCGACACTTTTTGTGCGGTTGCATATCAAATTCAGGCTGTTAACGCACTTAATGTCAGGAGACAAACCTTAAGTTAAATAACACTTCCAGCAAGGTCTACGTCGAATCTAACAGTTGTCTGGAACTTCAATACCACTAGCGTAATAAAGGATGATCCACAATCTCTAATACAGTTGGTTGAAGAGAAACCTTTGCAATTCTCTTAGAATGTGGAATCTAGATGGGTATTCAGTACACCGGCGGCCACAACAACATAGATAGAGCAAAAGCAAATTCCTTCTTTATGAGTAATGTCTTTATAACAGGTGATTCAGCAGACCTGTGACTAGACAAAATCTTTAAGTAGCCCAGTATACTGTGAACTTTTAGTAAATGAAACTCCCAAATCAATCAGGAGGCTTCAGCCGTTCTTTCGGCACGCAGTCTGTTCTAAGCTGGAAAGGTACCGGTATCGTCCCCTCGGCTTTCATTCAGCGGGCTGCTGGTGGTGGTGCCAGAGAGGCTGGTGGTGTTAGCTGTCACTGTCCTTGTTGTATAATTACGGCATGTGATGGCGGCGGAGAATGTATGTATTGCTGCTGAATCCTTCGTTGCGATTTCCATCTATCTGGCGGAATGCCTCTATCAGATGAAGGATCTGCTCTTTTGATAGATCAGTGATTGTATTTACTTTGATGAACCTGTCTGTGTTGCCTGTTATTGGATGTATAGACGGGGGCGCAACTACATAGCCACCATTACTCTTTAACCTGATCTCGCTATGTCCATCTTTTCCTAGCCATAAGACTAAATTCTTGATTTTGCTTGATATTTGATTGTCTTGTTGGAACTCTCCTGAGTCGAATCTAACTAGAATGTGGAAGCCCCCGCCGCCTGTCTCTACAAAGGTTAGCAGAGCACCAAAGGCAATGCTAACACCTAGTGAAACTCCAATAGTTACAGCTAGAGTATTTGCTGTTAGTTTATGTATTATAGCTAGTTCATCTTTTACTTGCCGTTAGGATTTAGACATCTTAATAGTTCTGCCAGTTTTGTGGTTACCTAAAGGGAAGACATCCTAGCTAGAAAAGGTATGTCACAAGATAAAACCAGTTTTTACTTACATAAAGGCCCATACATCTACATCAATCATGGCTACAAAGAATACTATAGTTTTCTCCTTTTCTATTCCAAGAACGAGAAAAGCTGAACGCGACCTTTCCGGTCTGATATCGAAAAATAAATCAGTCTAAAATTAATATTGCATTTATGACTGGATTTGACGTCGGTGACAAAATCAAAATCTTTTGCATTCCATCCGACCCAGCTACCTTTGGAGAATTCCTTAAATCATCAGGTCAGAAATATGTCAAGAAATTTAGCGGTGTTTTAGTAAGCGAGAACAACTTGATACAAGTATTAAGTCATGCAGAAAAACACATTTTGTCTGGAGCAGAGGTATGTGGCTTTAATATTGTCAAATTCCCGTCAGAGCAACCTTCCATTATGTAGAAAATGCGCCTGTTCAAAGTTGAACAAAGGAATGGGTGGCTCTTGATGATGATCTCATTTTCTTTATCCTTGTATTTACTTTCTCAATGATAGACAATGTCCAAATGGGTTATGTAATCAAGTTATGCAGACCTTCGAATCTACTTCAGGTCCATCTTCTTCTTCAGGCAGATTCAACGATTTGTTATCTGCATCTGTATCAGTTTTTCCTCTTATAACATCTTTTCTTCAAGATTTTGGTAATTACTTTACCTCATTGAACCCTATTTTACTGCTATTTCAAATGAGCGATCCCGAATCTATTTTACCATGTCTACATGGAATCCGTATCAAGTTGTACTAATGTCTGCTGAGATTTCAAAAGATATAGTATAGAGATAATGCTATGTGCCATTGTGTGGCGACAAGCTGTTCTAATGTAACGGTTCAACAGATGCTACTAAATACATTGGAAACTCAGAACTACATAAACTATATTTTTACATGTCAAAAGCTTCTATCATGCCATTAATAGTCCGACCAAAAGTTAAAAGCTAGGATTTCCATATAATAGTCTCAGTAGAACCCTTCTAAAAGAACTGATAAAAGAGCGGGCCCAGAGGGTTCCGGTAGAAAAACGTTCAAAAGATAGACTCATTCATCCCTTTGGCTTTCTTGTTACAGTTGAATAGCAGAGGGTATGTAAGTTCCATGGCGTGTTTTGCAAGTCACTTATTATTTTCTCCCTATTGTCTTATGGAGAGACACTTGAGTATTGCATCAAGAACCTTTTGGAATGTCTGGTTTTTATAATTGCCATAGATCCTGATGCTACCGCATTTAGGGTGAGCACTCTTTTAATGTTCTTTTGCAATTCACAGAATAGCAAGCGTTTAGGTTTTTCCTCATTGTTGCAGTTGATTGCAGCCTTAGATTTAGGATTGACTGCATGAAATTTGAAAAAAATACAACTTCCTGAGGTCAGCATTCTTATACTAAAGTCAAGCAGCTCGCTCTGACATGGACTTCCCTGCCTGCTACCGCTGTGCAATAGCGAAATAGATTTCAGCAGGGAAGACAATACCATCATCGTCCATATGCGCCTCAAGTGCTACTTCTAGGTCATGGACCATCATCCTGAACATATCGTCACTCAAGGATTTGATCTGTGCTGCCAGCGGTGAGCTAGCCATCTCTCTGTGCAGAAATTCTCTAACAGAAGGATAGCGAACTGGTCCTATACCAATGAGAATCCGTACATGCTTGAATGCAGCACTCTTGAGGAGATCACGAAGCTCATTAGTGCTCAAAGGGAGAAAAGGCGAGCGCATCATCGTTCCGGCGTCTGACCCTATGTATCGCTCAAGCACATCTGCTAACAGGTTATACTCTGGGTTATGCTTGATAGACCGCATCGCACTTAACACAAAGCGCCCGTTTGGCGCTAGCACACGGTATGCTTCGCGAAGTGCGTCTGACCTGTCCGGGAAGAACTGTAGACCCTGCTGACAGAAAACGATATCAAATGTGGCATCAGGAAACGGGATGCTGCGTGCGTCTCCCTGCCGCCATTTGATCAGCGGGCTGATGTCTGGTGATGCCTTGCGTGCTACTGCAAGCATGCCTTCGTTCCGATCAAGGCCGACGACCATTCCATTAGTGCCCACTTTGCTAGCGGCACTACGTGCCACAATGCCTGTTCCGCAGGCCAAGTCAAGCACACGCTCTCCCTCCTTTAAGGCGGCGAGCTCTATGAGGTACTGGGCGCCGGGTGCAAAGAAGAGAGGTACGAGATAGCGCTCGTATGACTCGGCAGCACTTTCCTCAAGTTGCCATTGCTCCATCTTTTCTCGCTCGTTCATCAGCGCTTCCCTTCATTTTGCGTTATAAACTTCGATGGCTCTCGCCCTAAGCGGCCAGTCGTTTTTTCTTCTTTTACTTTCAAAACGTGGTAGTTAGAGTTAAACATCAACAGCTTTGATCCCAATTAACGGAGTTCTTCTCGGTTTATCAATATTTTCGTCAATTAGCCTTTTTGGAAAGTCAGAATGAATATTCAGATAACTCAAAATTCTGAAAAATCTTAACCTACAAATTATATATGCACGCTAAGCTTCCTTGGCTTGAACGGGCTTCTGAACCAGAGATTCCTAAGAATCGTTAAAATTATTTGATCATTCGTCATAGTGCTATGAAAACTGAATGCTTATGGGCATCAGTGAAAATTTCTTATGTATGTTGACAAAACGTGGCCCCAGAGGGACTCGGCAGAAAAAAATTTAAAATTTGGACTCGGACACTTTTGACAAAAAGCAAGAACCAACAATAATAGAACGTATAGGCCAAGATAAAAGGAGATACATATGTTAGGTCACATAACAGGTTTATGCTGTCTTTATCCCATGGTCTTATAACAAAAAGTATGCGCAGGCTACACCCCAGTCTAAATCTTAAATTTAATTCTAGCAATGGATTTATGACCGTCTAAGAATAACTTGATACAGAATACATGAAGGCAGCAGTCTATAGACAATATCACAAAGATCCAAGACAAGGAGTTAAGATTGAAGATATTGAAACCCCAAAGCCAAAATCCAACGAGGTTTTAATAAAAGTTGAAGCGGCAGCTTATAACTATAATGACCTGTGGGGCATCTGGGGCGAACCAATAAAGATCCCGATGCCTCACATATCTGGAAGCGATATTGCAGGTACAGTAGTTGAACTTGGCGAGAGCGTCACTGGAAAAATCAAGATAGGAGATAGGGTGGTCTCACACCCAAACCTGACTTGCAGGGTATGTTATGAATGTACATCTGGAAGGGAATATGATTGCGGCGATAGGCAGGTCTGGGGCTTCCAGACTGGCCCGTTGTGGGGAGGCTTTGCACAGTATACACATCTACCAGAGGTCAACGTGGTAAAACTCCCGGATAATGTATCATTTACTGATGGCGCGGCAATTTCAATGGTAGGGATGACAGCATGGCACATGCTTGTTACACGAGCTAAGATAAAACCTGGACAGACAGTCCTGATAATGGGTGGAGGGAGCGGAATGGGAATAGCAGGTATACAAATTGCTAAATTATTCAACTGCGATGTCATTGCCACTGCAGGCAACAAGGACAAAATGGACAAGTGCTTGGAGCTTGGTGCAGACAATGTAGTGAATCATCGTGAATCAGATTGGTACAAGATGGTACGAGAAATAACAAACCGGCAAGGAGTGGATCTAGTCTATGAGCATATTGGGAAGTCAGTATTCCCACAAGAAGTTGCACTGTTGAAGACGGGTGGGACGCTTGTATCTACTGGTGCGACGACTGGCTACCTCTCTACAATCGACCTCCGATACCTTTTCTTCAAAGGAACCAATCTATTGGGAGCAACACAGGGAACTAAGGCAGGCTTGGAAGAAGTAATAGGATGGGTCAGCAAGGGAAAGATAAAGCCAGTGATTGATACAATCCTTCCATTCAGCAATATGGTTGAAGGGCATGTCAAAATGGCAGACTCTCAGCTGTTTGGCAAGATAGTGACTACTCCACAGACACTATAAGAGGTAATCAGAAATGATGAATAGTTTCAGATTTGGAACAGCGATAAACTGTATCGATGGGAGAACCCAGGAGGTTGTAATAGACTACATGAAGCAGAAGTACAGTATTGATGGAGTTGACATGGTGACATTTCCCGGTGCTGATGGACTTTTTTCTAATGGGGACCACACAGAAGAAATTGCACTTATCAGAAGAGCAGTCTCCATATCGATAGAGAAGCATGGTTCTCGGATAATAGCAGTAGTAGGACATTATGATTGCGCCGGAAACCCCGGTGACAGGGAATATCACTATATGCACATACGGAAGGCAATGCATGAAGTGTCCTCATGGAATTTGAACACAGAAGTCATCGGACTCTATGTCAACGAAAAATGGGAGATTGAGGTCGTAAAATAACTACGGGGCTTTCGGGATAATGCTAGCGGAAGATGTAGTACTGACGAAGTTAAAATATGAAAAAAATAGAAATACATTAGAGGCATAAACTACACACAAAAAGATGTCTGTTCATCTTACGCGCATCAGGCAAAAAATTTAATCTTATGTCAATTTCGATATGCCTGCTTTAAGAACTTTTCTATAGGTTGCTCCAAGGTTCATATGGTTATGCTAAGAGTCGATTCCTTGGGTCCATTTTTTGAACGTTTTTTTATTTTAGGCGGGCCCGTCGGGATTTGTATAAAAATTCATTTGAATCCAAATCTGCAAGTCTGCCCGCCTAATCACTTCTGAATAACCAGATGGAATTAAGAAGAAGAATATAATGAGTTCCTAAAGGTCACAGCTAACCATAATGGTCATCTGGCTGGGTATAATAATAATAAGCCAAAAATAGCTGGCAGAGGTTGTTTCCGGCATTGACATTATTTCTTTTGCTAACAAAATATCGTATTTACAAGCTTTAGGGCTTTCTTATATAGGAGGAAATTTTCTCAAAAACGAATATTTTAAAATT
>JALZEV010000141.1 GCA_030861865.1 Thermoproteota archaeon
TTATTAGTATGCTTGAGCAGGCAGACCTAGAACATGAGAACAATGACGAGGATAATAATTTGAGAAAAAGTTTAGTGACCTTTGTAGTTGTTGGAGGGGGATTTGGCGGTGTTGAAGCAGTAGGTGAACTAAATACCCTCGTACGGGATTCCATAAAGGCATTTTATCATAATATAGACGTAAAGAAGGATGTCAGAGTGATACTTGTAAACTCTAGTGAAAGAATCCTGCCAGAAGTCAGTGAAGGCTTGTCTGAATTTGCACTACAAAAATTAAGAGAAAGCGGAGTTGAGGTTGTCCTAAACAAACGTTTATCTAGCTATACAAAAGGTCAAGCGGAATTAAATGATGGTACATTGATACCAACATTTACACTGATTTGGGCCGGCGGTGTGACACCTTCTAAGCTAATCAAGGACCTTACATGTGAGCATGACAAACGAGGAAGAATCATAGTCAACAATTATCTACAGGTTCACAAATATGATAGAGTCTTTGCTCTTGGAGATTGTGCATCTATAACTGACCCTCATACCAAAAACCCATATCCTCCAACCGCTCAGCATGCTATAAGGGAGGGCAAAGTGGCTGCAAAGAACCTAATTTCTATTCTAAAAAATAGAAGGGAGAAAGAAGAAGCCAAAGAAAAGAAAAGTAGCTTGAAAAGGTTCGATTATAAAACCAAAGGCACAATGGCTGAAATTGGCAAGAGGACAGGCGTAGGCGACATACTAGGACTTAAAGTACAGGGATTTGTTGCATGGTGGATATGGCGTACATACTATTTAGCTAACCTTCCAACGATTGAGAAAAAAATTAGAGTTGTAATTGATTGGACTATAGATCTATTCTTCAAACGCGATGTAACTAAACTTAAAACATTTGTCGGTGAAGAAAAAAAGTGGAAACAAGAAGAACAAGAAGAACAAGGCCTATCGAGAATTAGAAGAGCAGCAGAGGCTTCCTAATAGGTACTACAAGTTATCTCCACGGTCAGAAAGAGCGGATCTTTCAAATGTGATGCATGTGGTATCTTATTCTCAATAGGAGCTATAGTAGCACAATAACCAAGAACATTAAAATAAATAGGGCCTAGAAAAAACGTAGAAAATTTTTAAGCCTCCGACTACAAAGAATTCCTAAAGAAGTATTAAACATTAAACTGTGTGCAGATAAAATACTGGAATAACAGTTTTCCCAGTTTGGGAATGTAATGCATTTAATGTAAAACTATTACTAGCAATTTTGATTGCGGCTGTTTTTAGGTTTGTCAAGAAGTATAATTTTTGTATCATATATAGCCATTATTCTGCTCCTCTGTTTTGCTTTCAGCTCTTAGGATAGTAGCAGTAACCTTGATACATTCCAGTTTTACCTTGCTCCGATCTGCCAAGGATCTTATGCGAGCCTGAACGCTGAAAAAGTGATCGAAGGACTTGAATTCTTCCCAGCATAGCTTTTTGGATCATGAGCTTTGTCCACTTTGAATATTCAAAGATGTACTTTATGGGTTAGAAGCAATTCTTAAACTGAATTGGTTACAAATCAGGATCATGCCAGTATACATCAGCAAAAATTTAGAACGTGCTTGTCTAGTATCTGGTAAGCAGCAGCTCGTTGCTGCAGATTTTTCGGCTCTGTTGCGCCCTTATTGCAGCATTCAAGCCAGTATTTAAATCAGGGGCAGCAAACGACCAGCATATCAAGTTTGTAAAGATCAATATCGATCAAATGCCACATATTGCTTCAAAGTATGGGATACGGGGGATACCTGATGTCAAGTTTCTCTGTGAGGGCAAAGAGGTCAGAGAAGTCGCTGGTTACATTTCAAAATACAACTTTAAGAAAGACATTGACAAGATGGTAACAAGCGCCCGTAGCTGTCTTGCCAATTTATCCTATGTTCAACCATCATCAGCAAGTAATACAATTTTCATGTCAAATGGAAGCGAAGCAGAATAATGGTAAGCGAGCATGATAGCTGGTGCATTGTGTCAGTAAATGGAATAGATTCAATTGTAAAGATTAAGCACATTGGGAGAGGAAAATTCAGGATCGTAGAAGTTTTTAATGGAAATCTTGAGGTTGACGCCATAGTAGATGCCTCAGATGTATTCGACTGCAGAGTTCAAATTGTAGAATAAGTTACTTGTATATTCTCAGGGTTCTGTCATCACTTCAGCTTTGATTTTATTGCAGCTCGACAGGCAATATTGTATAGCAAATTCTATAATTCATGTGGAATATATTGCTAAGTTGAATTCACAATTTTTCCGCTTCATTGCACAATATACGGGTCTGGCTTATATTGTTCTCTTGTATGCCCCGACCATGAACACATGCAATGAGATAAGTACACCGATTTGCCATCAATTCGACATTGATAACATGGCTATAGATAGATATTTCTTGTTATCTAGCGGCAACCTGTTAATGAAAGTCCAACCATTGGAGTAAAATCTTAACTGTCAAAGGGACTCTGTATATAGAAAAAGACCAATTGGCATTTACAAATGACGTCAGAAAATAAGATAACGAAAAATACGAGGACATTACCGTCAGTCGCTGGAGGTACTATTATTGCAGTCTTGTTGGTAGCTGTTGTAATCATAGCACCGGCTGCAAACAATTTCCCAGCAGCAGGGCAACAGATGCAACAGAATCAGACACAAGACACTCAAGGACAACCAGAGGGACCACTTGAAGCTCACGACATAACTGCTCCACCTACTCCTTCCTCTACAGGTTCTCTCGGCTCAGTCCTTAATTTATCTAATGCGAATATAGAAATGGACATACCTATGATGAAAGGATATGAAAACAGAAGTGAAATATTCTTTATCGCAACTGACTCTTCAGATAACGAAACAGCTGCCCAGATAACAAATCAGACTGGTTTTAAAGTAAACTTCGCACCACTCATGGCTGAGACTCCTGAAAATGCAACAGGTAAAGCATACATTTTCGAAAATGGTGTTGAAGGCGAAGGACCACTTGGATTCCAACTACCAGTCCTTAATGCAAGACCCGGACAAGAAGAATATAGCCCACTATTACATATCAATCATGTAACATGGAATGGAGGTGCTCAGCCTACCGAGCTCAGATCAGAACAAGATATTATTGCTGCAAGTGATGCAGGACAGCTTTCGATAGAAGCTACAGACATAATTGTAAACCACCCAGCAGTTCAGTGGGAAGGCGGCTCGCTTCCAATAAGAGAAGATGCCGGAAATATTACAGATACATCACCGTATATGGGCGGCGGACAGGTCACAAATATTGATACAGCAAATATGACTGCAACATTCGTAGCCCATAGAGGATGGGGTCCTGATGGCAAGACCGTCTATTACATAGTCACGGACGCTGTACCGGAAGATCCTGCAAGTATGATGGGTGTTCCATTCGTGACAGCAGATTTCAATCTGGTAGGGACTCCAGCAGCTCCGGACCTATTCCAATTCATGAATGGAATCAACGGCACAGGTCCAATGGGATTCCAAGCAGGTATTGGAGCAGCAAACCCTGATGATGCAAACTATAGCCCTATGTGGAGAATCTCGTTTGCAGAATGGAACGATCCATCGCAAGCAAAAGTCTTGGAAAACATGAATGATATTAATACAATGCTCCAAGAACGCCTGATAACGATAACACCTGCCATGGAAGGAAGACACATAGTGAACTGTCCATTCTTTGATGTAGAAACCGTATTTGAACACCAAAAAGGATCCTCCTAATGGTGGGGGGATTCCCTCCTCCTCCTTTTTTTAGAGCTAATTCTGGTAGAGAAAGTTGAAGGGCTCATACAAACGAGGATTATCTAATGCAATGCTTAAGCTAGCTACCGCCTAACCATTATGTGTGTCGAGCTCATATCCCATCGAACCTGCAATATTTCGCCGCGCAAGTTACTGGCGCGCGCTTCTTGCAAACCTGTTTGTAATGTCTTTGATAGGGACTAAAGCCTCGCTTAGTGCAAATGCACCGGAATATTCTCTTACCTTCTTCCGTCCCTATTTGGCATATAGATCTTTAGCTATATCTATGTTGATGGCGACCATTTAATTGGTAGTCTATGCCAATGGACTGCGAGTCTTCAGTGGCTTGGCGATCGACAGCATAGTTGATCTTGGCATATTCTTCTTTGCATTCATTTTCTGGTGCATCAATGAATCCTGCCAAGTTGCTAGCTGCAGCTCTGCTTTCCTGCATAATTGGCAGTCTGTGGCTCTCTGGACTGCCACTTTTTATTGGAAGCTCAGTATTCGCCTTGCTCGTTTGCAGAATGGTTAAGAATTCCAAGATAACCTAGTAACCAAGAGTGTCTGCTTATGAGCACGCTAGCGATGCACTATAGCGGCGTTCCAACAGCAACATTCTTTCCATGTACAGTTGAGACACTCTATAGACGAAGGGCTAGCCTTACATTCAGAAGGCAGGCAGCCACAGTCAGCACACCTTATTTCCATACCATACATAATTACATAGACTAAATAACGATTTAGAGTACTAAGGGATGATGTTGTTGTTGATGGTGTGGTGTGATGATAGATGAGT
>JALZEV010000006.1 GCA_030861865.1 Thermoproteota archaeon
TAATACTTGCCCACTCCTGCATGATCTCTTCCAACGATAAAGTGGGAGCAGCCAAAATTCTTCCTCATTATTGCATGATGAATTGCCTCTTTGGGCCCAGCATAGCGCATATCTGTGTGGAGCGTAACAAACATTACCATCTGCTTTGGATAATAGCTGTCTATCAGAGCAAGATAGGTGGAAAGAATCAATTCATCTTTAAAGTCACCCTGCTTTTTCTTACCAATGAGTGGGTTTACAAATAGACCGTCGTATAGGTTAAGAGCTGCCTTTTGTAGCATTTCATGCGCAACATGCGGCACATTCCTTGTCTGGAAACCCACTACTGACTTCCATCCCTTTCGTGATATTTCTGCCCTTGTTTCTGCTGGTGTCATTCTGTAATTTCGCAGCGGTGAGTGCTCTATTCTTTTGATGACATCGACCTTGCCTCCGACCAGCCTATCTTTCATATTGACCATTTTTTCGACACCTGGATGCTTGATATCATCAGTCTGGTAGATCGATTTTGCAGATGCAATCTTGTCAAATGAATACAGTTCCTCAACATGCAGTATGGCAAATTTTTCGTTACTATCTTCTTCCGTTGCAAGCGCGATTTCTCCTGCATCCTTTATGTTGTGTGCTTCTTGTTCATGAATGTCAAGAATTATCGGAACTGTCCACGCAAGCCCGTTGCTTAGTCTGCCTCCCTTGACAATGCTCTGAAAGTCCTCCTCACCTATGAATCCTTCAAGGGGACTAAAGATTCCATCTGCAATGTTTTCGATGTCGTTTTGGAGCTCATTGCTTACTTGCAGTGTATACATATCATGCATATTTTTTTTGTCAGAAACAACAAATCTGTCTATAAGCTTATTTCCGTGAGGTGATGGAATACCGCCTGCCAGATTGGATCACTACTCTCTAATTTTCTTTTCTTTTATTATTGCTACTGTCACCACTACTTACTACTACTACTGCTGCTGGTGTCTTTTTTTCGATGGGTCAAAGTGGAGGCCACACTCTTTTTGTGCAGCGCTTTCCCACCACCATCTCCCTGCTCGTGGATCTTCACCAGGCTTTATTGCCCTTGTACATGGCTCGCAGCCAATGCTTGGAAAGCCTGCGTCATGAAGCTTATTGTATGGGACATTATTTTTTCGGATGTAGTCCCATACCATGTCAGATGTCCAGTCTGCAAGCGGATTGACTTTTACTATTCCTCTATGGCCTCTATCGACCTCGATCTTTTTGGTTGTTGCCCTTGTTACAACTTGGTTGCGGCGCAGCCCTGTAATCCAACCATCAAGGCTAGAGAGCGCGCGGTTGAGCGGGTGTACCTTTCTTATTTCACAACACAGTTTTCGGTTCTCTACACTTTCATACATTAGGTTCATGCCTCTTGCCCTGACCATCTCTTCTACCTCCTTCTGGTCTGGAAAGTATACTTCAATTGGAATTCCATACCTAGCTCTAATTTCATCCATTACATCATACGTCTCTTGATTGAGACGTCCAGTATCAAGGGTAAATATCCTTGCTCTGTTCTTGTCAAGGTTAGCCATTATATCTATAATAACAACATCCTCTGCACCAAAACTTGATGCGAGAGCAATTTTAGTTCCAAAAGTGTCAAGGGCCCATTTCAAGACTTCTTGGGCACTCTTGCTGTCAAATTCTTCTGCGAGCTTTTCAATATGCATAGATGTCGTGGTCGGTGGATTCTGTGAAGTCATGTATGTATATACAGAGAAATTCAGAGCTAAACTCCTTATAATAGTTGTTTCCGCTGTTCACACATAAATTAGTTAAAACATATGATTTTTCACCATGAATAAACACACGCAAAAGTGCTCATTTATTAACAAGCTTTTCTGTATATTCTATAGAATAGTCAATTAACTATAGAGATTGCTAGGAGAGATAGTGCGAGATTGTCTGAGAATTTTTGGGAACACATCAATCTATACCGAAAACTTGGCTTCGACCCTCTCCGCTGGATCCCAAGTTGCTCAAATGAAGTGGACATTCATGCTCTCAAAGCTGCACTGGCAGAAGTGAAGCATTCTCGCATTAAAGTATCTCCTTCATGGTTTGACTCATTTTATCATATTGATAGCAAAATTCCAGAGTTGACAAGGCGTGTATACAGCCTTGCCAATCCTGCTATGGACAAGGAAGTGGAACTCAAGCGTGCACTAGCAGTATTTCGCATCCATACTGGTTCTGGAGAACACGCGCCGTTGTTATCTAGAGCTTTGGAGAACTTTTTTAAAGTCTTCAAATCAAAGGTCTCGGTGACAAGTGCATCTGCTGTCTTGACAGAGGACAAGACTGCAGAGTTTGGAATGTTAGATTATATTCAACTCCACAGAGGTGACAAAATAGGATACATGCCGGCAGTAACTTCAGTAACACAGGTAACTGACGTGACAAAAGAACCGGATGCTGACTTACATAGCAACATAGCAATGACATCTGCAATTGAACTTTTGAACTTGCTTGGTTGCGACATGAAATCTTCGCCATCATCAAAGCTATTTCCAATTTATGATGCTCCATCAGAAGAGATGCTTGACAAGATAAGATCCAACCTTGATGCCTTCACTTCCCGCTACAACCTTGCACTAGAAGATTACAGCTCGCTCAAGTTAGGTAAGCTGTTCTACGGCACAAGTGCTGTTGCAACCACTACAAAAGACCTTCCTACTAGATATGACCAGATCGAGGAAGGAATGGAAATCATAATCACAAATAAGTTTGGCGGCCTTTCTACAGTTGGCCTATACATGCTAGCTTGCATGGATTCTGAAAACACTGCCAAGTACGAACAGAATGGTGGTATTTCATTTGCTAGCATTACTCAGGCAAAGGATGAAGCACTAAAGAACCTAAGCGAGCCGCACTTTGCTCTTGGAAAAATAATCGCAAAATATTGCCCAGACTTTGGGACTACATATGATAAACAAATGCACATTACTGCAGTTTACCCTGTCGGACCGCAAGGAGTGTTTGCACTTCGTGCACTTGCAGAGCTTGCAAACGTCCAGCTGAGGATAAAGGAGGAGCTTCCAATTAGAAACGAAGAGATCGCCAGGTTTGTAACAAGGGAATTTCTTGTAGAAAACGCAACAGCATCACTGAATGGATGCCATATCATAGTAGCAACAAGAGATGTGGCTAACCTGATAATCGAGGAATTAAGCAAACATAACTTTGCTCCAGAGAGGATTGGATTTGTAGAAAGGAAGGGCTCTTGGTCGGTAAATTTTGCTACAGATGTTAGTCAATTTGTGGCTTCAAAGGT
>JALZEV010000040.1 GCA_030861865.1 Thermoproteota archaeon
AAAGACATACAATACTTGAAGAGTATAGGAGCAGACGGCTTTTTGGTGGGGACGAGTATAATGCAAACACCTAAAATTGGTGCCAAGATCTCTGAATTGTATTATGCATTATAGAGTTAGACATCCATTAAAATAGCTCCTTGAACACTATGTGATTCATATTTGTTAGGAAGTTATCCAATAAATGGCAAATTTGGAAAGTACGGCGGTAAGTACATTCCCGAAACGTTAGCTCCAGCAATTGAGGAGCTAGAATCAGCCTACGAGAAATACAAGAATGACCCTGACTTTCAGGATGAACTTTCTCATTATCTAACTGAATATGCTGGCAGGCCTACGCCACTTTACTTTGCCAAGAACTTAACAAAACACTTAGGAGGCGCCAAGATATATCTAAAGCGCGAAGATCTTTTACATGGCGGTGCCCACAAAATCAACAACACGCTTGGGCAAGCGCTCTTGGCAAAAAAGATGGGCAAAAAAAGAATAATTGCTGAAACCGGTGCTGGTCAACATGGTGTTGGCACAGCCATAGCATGTGCAGTGCTTGGCCTTTCTGCAGAAATATTTATGGGAGATAAGGACTTTGAGCGACAAAAGCTAAATGTCTTTAGGATGGAATTATTGGGAGCAAAGGTTTATCCTGTAGAGTCAGGCAGCAAGACCCTAAAAGACGCAATAAATGAGGCAATCCGTGACTGGATAGCCAACGTAAAGACTACGTACTACCTTATTGGCTCGGCTGTAGGTCCTCATCCATATCCGATGATGGTCAGAGACTTTCAAAGCGTGATTGGAAGAGAAATAAAACACCAGATCTGGCAAATCGAAGGAACTATACCTAACGCTGTTGTTGCATGTGTTGGTGGAGGAAGCAATGCTATAGGATCATTCTATACATTTCTTGATAATAAAGACGTACTGCTATATGGCATAGAAGCAGGAGGCAAAGGAATCAAATCGGGAAAGCACTCAGCTAGTCTTGTGGCTGGCTCAGAAGGCATCCTACATGGCATGTTCACCCGTCTACTGCAGGATGAGTGTGGGCAAGTCGTTGAAACCCATAGTATATCTGCAGGACTTGACTATCCTGGCGTCGGACCAGAGCATGCAATGCTCAAAGAGCTTAAACGTGCAATATATGCTGCATCCACCGACCTAGAGGCTATTGAAGCATTCCTTGCATTGTCTAGACTTGAAGGGATAATCCCTGCTCTAGAGCCATCGCATGCAATTTCATATGCAATGAAGCTTGCAAAGGAAATGAGAAAGGACGACATTATAGTAGTTACTCTTTCTGGTCGAGGAGACAAGGATGTGGAAATAGTTCAGGATTATCTCAACCAGAACAAGAGCAATAGAAAGAAAAAGACTAAGCATGCAAAATAGAATCACTGAAAAATTCCGTGAGCTGGCAGAAAAAGGAGAAAGAGCTCTAATTTGCTATGTAGTTGCAGGGTATCCAGACAGTACAAGTTCAAAGCAGGTAATTAATGCATTGGTGAAGGGTGGAGCCGACATCATTGAAGTGGGAATACCTTTTTCAGACCCCATAGCCGACGGCCCGACTATACAGGCAGCTTCAAACACTGCCTTGAGAAAAGGTATGACACCAGAAAAGGCTCTTTGTTTAGTAAGAAGTGTAAGAAAGCAGCACCCTAATCTGCCCTTGCTTGCAATGACCTATTCAAACATCCTTGTCAGGGCAGGCATAGAAAAATTCTTGTCTGACTCCAAGCGATGTGGACTCGACGGATTCATACTGCCAGATATGCCCGTAGAGGAAGCAGACACATATTCGTTAATGGCTTCAAAGCTTAACCTTGCCACTGTATTCCTTGTATCGCCAAACACACCAGAGGAAAGGCTGCGCAAAATTGTTGCTAGCACTACCGGCTTCCTATATGTTGTATCAGTTTATGGGATAACTGGTGCCCGCAATTCTTTTCAGAAATACACTCTGAACACAGTCAGAGCAGTTAAACAGGTTGCGGGAGCAAGATTGCCTGTGGCAGTAGGGTTTGGAATAAGCACGCCAGCGCACGCAAAATCTATGATAGCTGCTGGCGCAGAGGCAGTTATTATAGGTAGTGCGCTCATTAACAAAATATCTGAGGGGTCAGGGAAAAAGATGCTCGAGGATCTCCAGAATTTTGCAAGGTCTATGAAAAAAGGCATGCAAAAGTGAGTAGGACAAAATACATTAACATAGGATGCAAGAAACTAGGTAATGAATGAGAGAGAGCTCAAATCACTATTTTGTAGCTCACTGAGATCAAATCATGTCAAGAACAATGATCTTATACCAACATCTGAAATAAGGATAGTTGAAGAGGCGCACTGCCGCAGCTTTGACCTTTTGATTGCAGCAGTGACCAAGGAACCTGTTGATATAAATGACTATAGTCAGTACAACAACATACTTGTACGAACAGAGCTTCTTCAACACTTTGCTCGCCACCAAAAATGCAGAATAGATTGCATACGATTTTATCCTGTCGAAATAAAATCGGATGATGATGTATTGGACGAGCGCCTGCCAAAGCAAATAATAGACGCAATATTGGCCTTTGGGTTATCCATATTGGTGCTTGACAAGGACCATTCAAAACTAGCCCGCGGTTTCGGGAAATTCTTGCCCACTACTCTAATATGCTATACGGGCATACATGACTACTTCGAAGTGGTTTCAAGGTTTGATTCTTTTATTTCAACCGGTGTTCTCAATTTTAAAAAAACCATCTTGGCTAAGGCACTGGAGGGTGGTAATACTAGCAGTAAAGCCTATAGCCGCCTTGTCGCGCTAGAGCGTATATTTCAAAAAATCATATTCAATCAGCTGTATTTTGAAAATCTAGGCATGACTGAACGAGAATTAGAATATTTACAAATGATAACAGGTATTAGGCCGCCGCTGTCGCCGTCCCAAGAAATGAAAAAATTATCAAAACTGATAAAGGAAACAGCGAATGCAAAGATGACAGATTATATGCAGCCTTAACCTTACAACCATTCTATTTAACTAGAATTAGTCTTTAATTAGGTCTTAGAGTACATTCATACTATCCGTTATTATTTGATGTGTTTGACTATTACTCAAATGAGTCTTCTAATAGAAGAAGAAGAACGGATAGAAGGAGTGCCGGTGTGTGGTGCAAACCTGTCGTCACCAGTAGTTGACACTGCGTACTACATTGATGAGATCCACTACAGTGTAGGAAACAGGATGTACATTGAGAATGCAGACTAGAAAGAACAACCCCCAAGTTCCTGACATAGACGAAGAGCGGGATATAGAGTTAGAGAACATAATAGGAAACCTGATGATAGCGCAATATCAAGTTGATAAGTTGCGCTCGAGGCTGAGCGAGCGTGTCGGAGGATACGGCTCTGCTGGCAACAAGAAGTTGTCTGCACACATTTTCAAACATAACGAAAAATGGTATAAGGTAACAATTCGAGTCGATGAGATGGCAATAAGCCAGCGTGAGATGTCTGACGATATCAAATAATGCGCGACTACCACCACACCATTTTTTTTAAAATGGGAAGACGATCCCTGAATTATCGAGTGAATAGTGTATAAAATTCAGCGGCACCTGTAGCTTTATGCCGTTGCGCTCCACAATGACTTCAATTTCATCAAGTGAATCCGATGCTTCAGTACCCTCTATTTTTTTTATGATTACATGAATCGATTCATGAGAAATGAGAGGCTCCATGAAAGGCTCTGCGATCCTGAGAAAGCTGTTAACACCTGCCTTTGCTTCCTGCTCGGACTGTACAATTAGCATAGTCTGGTCATGATATGTAAAATATCCAACTATAGAGCCGTCAACAGAACATGCAAATGCAAAATCATTTATCCCCATGTTATGATCTTTTTACTTACTTGCATGTCAAGCAAATCAAATTAATCTTTATCCCCGTAGAGAAGCTTCAATTCTTCGAGGCTAAGCTTTGATCCTGATTGCAGCTTTTTCTTTGCTTCTTCCTTCACCTTGAAAAGGGCGTCACTTTGCAGGACATAACCATACTCCTTTCTCTGCTTTCGCCTCATCTCGGACATTGAATCAAGCCGAGCATTGATTGCATCAAACTGCTTTGCGATGCTGTCATACCTTGCGAGGTAAGATTGATGCTCTGAAGTCAGCTTCCTTTTTGAATCATATAAGTTGTCCAGTATGGCATTTGTCTCAGATATCTTGCTTCGAAGTGAGTTGCGCTCTTCATTTAGCTGCTTTACGGCATTATTGATGTTAGCAGATTCCTGATTCAGTTGAGAGAATTGTTCTCTTATTGTACGCGTAGCCTTGATTGCCTCTAATTTCATCGTGGCGTCCTTTATCCGCGATAAAATCTCATTCTTTTCACGTTCACTCTTGTAGTCCTTAGCATCGATTATATCTTGATTCTTTCGCACTACTGCCTGCAAATCCTCTTCTTTTTCTGAAGGAAGTCGAGCCTCCATCAGTGAAAGGAAGTTCCTTGATTGTGATAGTTTTTCGCTCACTGACAATAGCTCAGAGTTACGACTATCTACTTCAGAGCGTATTTGCTTTAGCCTCTCCGTGTGAGCATCAAGAAGACTTCTCTGCTCCTTGATACTATTACCTATTGAGCGGAATTGGTTCCTGTCAATGTCAATAATTTTATCCGACAGGTCTTTGAGTTCGCCGGTAAGCTGGCGCTTCTGCGCAACAAGATCATTCCACCCAAGAGACTCCAAATCTTTTTCCGACAATGGATAAAGGCTTAAAGAAGATGATATAAAAATATAGCAGGTACAATGATTGCAATGATACTGTGCCTTAAGTAGGCCATCTATAACACGATCGTTATCCAATTGCTGAAGCCTGTTAGCATTTCTATGTGGAGACAAAGTTTAGCAAGGTTATTTTGGTGATTGAAAAACAGAGCAATTGTTGTGATTTAGAATAGCAATACCCTCAAGACGTCCTGAACTGACTGACAGAACAGCCTGAAATTGTATATAAGGCCCCCTCCCCCTGCAGTGCACCATCCATTATATAGCTCCTTTAAAAACTACTATCCAATGACAAATGCTTCAAGAAATGTAGCAGAATTAGAGATAGGGGATATTGAAGGTATTGGGCCAACTACAGCCCGCAAAATGAAGGAAGCAGGAATAGGTTCAGTTATGGAGCTGGCGACAGCAATACCAGAGGAGCTCGCTACAGATTTAGGCGGCTCAAAAGAAACTGCTGCTACTTTCATCATGGCAGCGCAAAAGCTGCTAAGGGAGAGTGGCATACTTGACAACGAATTTACTACTGCAGATGTTGAACTTGAAAAGAGAAAGTCTCTTTTGCGCTGCAGCAGTGGAGCAAAATCCCTTGACGAATTGCTACTTGGGGGGATTGAGACTCAAGCGATCACAGAGTTTTACGGTGAATTTGGAAGCGGCAAATCACAGATATGCCATACCTTATGTGTTACTACCCAGCTGCCAGTAGAACAAGGCGGACTTGGCAGCGGAGCCATATTGATTGATACTGAAGGAACATTTAGACCGGAAAGGGTCGATCAAATAGCAAGAGCAAGAGGTCTGGACCCAAGTGAAATACTGAAGAGGGTAGCAATATGCAAGGCTTATAATAGCAGCCATCTTGAGCTAATAATCAAGTCGATGGGAAAATACATCGACGACTTTAAGGCCAAAATGATAATAATTGATAGTATCATTTCGCTCCACCGCGCCGAGTTTGCTGGCCGAGGCACCCTAGCGGATAGGCAGCAGCGCCTCAACAGTATCATGCATAAGCTAGTAAAGATCGCTGAAATTTACAATGTGGCAATCATTGTTACAAACCAAGTTCAATCTACACCAGACACATTCTTTGGAGACCCAACCAAACCAGCAGGCGGAAATGTCATAGGACATGCATCAACATACAGGATATACCTGCGCAAGGCTGGCAATGACAGAATAGCCAAGATAATTGACTCGCCATACCACCCATACTCTGATGTCAGATTTACTGTCAATGAAAAGGGCATTGACG
>JALZEV010000042.1 GCA_030861865.1 Thermoproteota archaeon
AAAAAAAGCAGTAGCTAGTTTGAATATACTATATATTGGGTTGTATAAGCGTAGGACAGAGGGCGGTCATCGTCTAGTTTGGTCTAGGACACTGGCCTTCCATGCAAAATGCGAAGTTAGCCCGTAACCCGGGTTCAAATCCCGGTGACCGCATGATTCTTCTTCTTCCTCCTCTTCTTCTTCTTTTATTATAGTTCACCAGAAAATCTCTTTTCTTGCAGTGTCGTGCCAGATTCGATTATTGCAGTGCCACTTGTGCGCCAATTGATATCAGTGCTGTTATTTAGTATCCTGTTGAAGATAGATGCCATCTCATCAGTGTATTGCAATGTCAGTGTGTCAGATATAGTCACTGGCTGGTTTGTAAAGAGTGCAGGTCTACCGGTAACAGGAACGTCTTCATATGATATCGTATCTGACCCAACTGGAACACTGTCTGCAAATAGATCATACGTGATCCTCGAAGTGGTTAGGCTGAATTCATTGGTGTTTGTTAGCTGGAGTGCGACTCTAAGATCAAGCCTTTGTTCGCCTTCGCTGCCCGATAAGAATTCGACCCCCGTCAGTTGGATTGCTACTCTCTCTGGGTCAAATGGCGTTTGTACAATAAGTGGGTAGAAAATGATTCCAAGGGCGACTGCAGCAATGGCACCAATAAGCACAAGTCTTCGGGGGCCTATTATCAAATACGGTGCTAGCTGTCTAACGGAGCTGATTAAAACCTTTCTGGAAAAAGACCCTTTATTTTCTTCATTTCATTTTGCTCTTATGATGTATAAAAGCAGCGACTCAATAATCTTGGCTAATCCAAATTTTGAACGACCATTGCGTAAAACCCACCTACAAAATAATTCTTGCCTAAAACGCAACATCAATAATATATTACGAAAATATGAAAAATTATCATATATATGGTTGTAGCAGACGGCCTCATCATGTGGATTCATCTAGTAGGTGCGTCAATTTGGGTCGGGGGCTCAATCTTTCTCGGAATTGTACTTGTCCCTGTTCTCAAGTCGCATACTAAGACACTTGAGGAGATGGTTGCCTTGATGGTCAAAATCGGCAGACGATTCAACATGATAACTGTACCTGCATTTGTCGCCTTAATAGCAACCGGGATATACAACTCGCGCGCACTTCTTGGAGAACCTAGCACCGTACTTGATACCACTTATGGCATTATCTTACTCATAAAAATCATCCTAGTCATAGGAACCATTGTAGCATATATTGTACACATCAGGCTACTGAATGCTGATTTGGAGCGCAAGATAATGTCAGGACAAGGAGGAAACATCTATGTTCAATCAGTACGAACTAAGATAATCATTCTAGGTGAGATCATTGTAGTCTTGTCAGTTGTAATACTGCTCTTGGCAGCACTGCTTGACAGCGGAATCTAACCTTCTATTGTCACGATATAGCTTCCCCCCTCCTGCCGCTCTATACTGTATTTGCATTTGACAATCTCATTCACTATATGCAAGTTTGTGAGTAGATGTTGCGTCACCCGCGCAACTCGGTATCTAGATCTACCCTTACTCAAGGCAAGTGGAAGAACGAGCATATCTGCAAGGAATGGGTCTACTGTAGCCTGTGCAACCGTGCTATCCAAGAATCGCATTGCAGCCTCAGTCCCAATGGCTTCTGCCCGTTTGCCACGCTCTCCTATTGAATCGCCACCCACGTATAGACCAAAGTCAGCCACAGAGTATACTAGGATTGAAGATCCTGGAGAAATAGAGGTTTCTATTGAGGCGGTGTAATTGCTACATCTGATATCTTTTTTCTCTAATGTTATTAGAGCAGAAGATATCTGCCGCTTAGCAACATGTACTGGCAGTTGGCTGCAGACACTGATAATCTTTGGCTCAAGATATCCAGTAGTAGCCAAGAGTTCTATTGTGCCAGGCGTTTTGCAAGGCTTGATAGTGCATTGCACTAGACCGCCTCCCTTTGGATAGTATCCGCGCTTGAGCACATCGACTGAGAATTCTGGTCCAACACTTAGGTAGCTTTTTGCAACAATATGCTTGATATAATCGATTGTCGGGCTTGCTTTGACGTCTGTTCCGCCTGTGATCTCAATTTGCAGGCTGTTGTTAGAGAGAGACACTGCCGGCATTACAGTCATCAGAATCAGTGGAATGCTGCCCGCCGTGCCAATGTCGAACTTTATTGAGCCTCCCTCGAATTTGTCAGAAGGTGAGAACCTAATCCATTCTGCCCCGACTTTGAGGTTTTCAGACTTTGCGTGAAAAAGATCAGCAATAATCTTGATTCCTGCCATGTGCTGAGGACGCAGGCCAGGATTAGTCCTGTTTGCGCGAATGTTGCAAACTTCAATTGGCTTGCCAGTTATTGCAGAGAGCGAAATTGCAGTGCGCAATATCTGCCCGCCGCCCTCACCGTAAGACCCATCTATCTTGACTAGGTCGGAAGATAATGACACTTGTGGTACCAGTTCTAACTTAGCTTAAAAATATAATGGCTGCTTTACCTCATGAATAATGGTCAGGCACATGTTTTTGTATTGTCATAATAATCATTATCATAAAGTTTTACAAGAATTTTTATGCGGCGAGGAAAGATATTAGGCTCGAGGAAACGTCATGCAATTGTTATACACAAGCTCCTATCTTGAAATAGGCTACAAAATGACGACTAGGGGTGAATCCAAGCGACAGAGACATTGGGCAAAATAAAGCAACTGTATGAGTTACTATTGTTGGTAAAAAACGGACAAGCATAGCGACAGGAAATATTCAAATTAGCGCAAGGCGACCGTGCTTTCAAACAAGCGGGAGTCGCCCAGCTTGGCCAAAGGCGTAAGACTGAGGCTCTTATCCCTTAGGGGTTCGTGGGTTCAAATCCCACCTCCCGCACCTTTCAAATATTGACCTAAAACAATATTATTATTGTTTTTGCTGCCTGCGTCTACAGATAAAAATTCCTATTGAAAAAATAAAGAAGAAAAATTGTGGTTGGCGGTTACTGTCCTTCTCCTCCGCCGCCAAATAGGTCTTGGAATGGCTCAGTGAGAGGAGCAAGTGGACCGCCATCTTCTTGTTGTTGTTGTTGTTGCTGTTGTTGTTCTGGTGACGTTGTTTGTGCGATCGCAGTGCCATTCTCACCTGTCACCCCTGCTACTATGCCATATATTGGCTGTCCTTGGAAGTGGTTCTCGCTGTCCTCAGCTTCTGGCATTATAGTCATAACTGCTGCGTTATCAGTCAAAGTTAGTGTTGTATCTACACCTGGCCACTGAGTGGTGCCGTTCACAGAAATGTCTGCAGTTCCATTTATAGAAAGCTCTTGGCCTTGGATCAACTGTACAGTATTATTGCCTATGCTAAAGTTGGTGATGTTGTGCGTGTGGTACCCAGTGCCATCGGTATGCACCATGATAAAGTCGGCTGTAAAACCAGTCACATTTCCGCCTTGAACATTAAGGTTCCAGTCTCCTCCTAAGATGTATGGTGGTTCTTGGCCTCCGCCGCCTGCTGTTTGGTTGCCGCCGCCACCGCCTTGTTCTTGAATAGTTGCCGTAATTGGCCCATTGGCTGCAAATGTGTCAAAAGGTGTAGCTACAACTGTTGTAGCGTTGCCTCCTTGCTGGGCGCTTACTAATTGCTGGCCAGAATTGGCAAATGAGAACGTAAATCCTGCCGCAATTAAGAGAAATCCCATACTAGCCATTGCAATAGTTTTAGAAAGGTTCTTTCTGTCGTTATTATTCATTTTTGGGTTCATTATTGAAGTTGAAGCGGTATTGAGCCTAATAACCGTTGTAGCAATTGAAAATATAACAACATTATGAATATTACATACGCATTTAGCTTTCATTACCTGCTTCGCCCCTTCTACTCTTATTCAGCCACCTGGTAACAACACAGAAATGTGCACAGCATACGTTGTACACTTTTCTTTATCTTTCTCAGAAGAGACTCAATTGAATATGATCGCGAATCATCACAATAGATTCTTGGTATCATTCAATACCTTCAGAAAAAAGACGAGCAGGCAATCAGACTAAATTTTTTTCTCCGTGTCGTCTTCTTCCACCATTTCAGCCATTGTTCTGGCTTCGTCTCTGTCGGGTAACGGCTGGTTGACCAAATCGGCATCAATAGCATTTGTTCTTTTTCTTTCCTCAATCTTCTCCTCCAAAGTCTCAGAAAATTGCGAAGGCTCCAGACGCTTGAGACGCTTGGCCATATTCAATCTAGCATCGATGAGATTCACTTCTTCCTCTAAAATTTTCTTGAATCCAACTAGCATTCCATACTGTTCATCATAGGAAGGATGCGCCATTATTTTATCCATCGTATCTTCAAAGATCGTAATTATGCTTTCGATATGGCTTCCAAGCATCTGAATATCTGCTGCATCTTTTGCAT
>JALZEV010000055.1 GCA_030861865.1 Thermoproteota archaeon
CGCTACTATGGAAGGCCACTCAACAATAGCTATGGCAATGAAACTGCGATCCGGCTGCTGCTTTCACTTACCGCATTGACCGCCTCAAGGCTTGAACTTGCGATCAAACCAGTATTTGTACATGCCACGAAGCACTACCTTCGTGTCTATGCGAAGATATCAGTCAGCAGTAGTCAAGCAAATGAAGTTTATAACAGAATCGGCTATGTAATGCACTGCTTTCAGTGTGGCCATCGTTTCAATACCCAAGAATATGGAAAAGGTAAATGCGAGCTGTGCAATACCGGCTTGGCTGTCGCAGGCCAACTGTGGACAGGGCCACTATACGACAAAGAATTTGTCAAGAAAATGTTAGAGCAAGACCCAGATAGACAGTGCAAAAAGGTGCTCGAAGCAGCGGTGGAAGAAGCAAGCGAAATACCGTATTATTTCCGGGCTGACGAAATTTCATCAAAGCTCAAATCAAACACACATTCAGTGCAAAGGATAATTGAAAAGCTGCATGCCGCCGGCTTTGTCGCGTCAAAGACTGCACTGAATACTAGCGCATTCAAGACAGACGCAAGGATCAACTCGATTCTTGATGTCGTGAGCTAGATAGGCATAGCATTTATCGAGTTGTTAACATAGCCTTCCCATTCTTGCTTTAGGTCATCTAGTCTAACATTGGAATCAGGCATTCTGTCATTCTCTTCAATTATTGTTTGCATGAGATCAAGGTATGCTAGAAAGCTGTCAAGTGCCTGAATGTAGAAGTCATAGCTTTGTTGCCATTCTTGAGCCGGCGAGGCACTATCAAGCTGCTGCCGCATATTCTGTATATCTGACCGATTAAGGCTTATCTGACTCAGCATGTCACTAGAGGTCACCTCACCACTTTTCCATTGCTCAAACTTTGACTCAATATTGGTTGCAAGGCTTTGATGTTGGGAATACACATCAGAAATAATACTACTGTCGTGACGGGGCAGCCCAGTTATGCTGCCAGGACTACTCTGGGGTATCAGCCATATAAAAAAACTCGATCCAACTATTGCTGCTGCAATGACCGCTGTTATGGCTACGCCCTTCTTGCTTGCCAAACCAGCATAACTCTAGTCCGCTCTAATAAAAAGGATATCAACATATACCCTATCTCCAAACATCGTAAATATGAGTCTAGGTGAACAGGCGCCACCTCCTATAGGTAAGATAAACTATCGCAAGAACCTGACTCCAGATCTTGCAACAATTAGAGTTCAGCCAGCTGATGGAAGACCCGTGCCTGACTTCAAAGCTGGCCAATTCGTGGCACTTGGGCTTAAACTGGATGGTCATCACAACATAACATACAGGCCGTACTCACTATCGTCGCCTCCTGAAGAAAAAAGGTACTTCGAGTTTTACATCAAATCTGCATCAGAATACGTATTGAGCATGTTTACAAGCACCCTTTTCAAAATGTTTGAAGGCGATCTCATTTACTGGCGCAATCCTGCCGGCGCGTTTACCATTGAGGACAAAAAGGCCGATGGGACTCCCGACACAAGACGACTAGTATTGGTTGCATCAGGAACAGGTCTTGCGCCTTTTATCAGCTATGTACTACATTTGAAAAATATTAAGTCAAAGAGAGAAATAGTACTGCTTCATGGAGCAAAATACGTCCAGGAACTTGGCTATTGTGACATGCTTAAGAACCTATCTGCAAGTGATCCAAATTTCAAATACTTGACGACTATAAGCAGACCTAATCATAAGCTATCGCGTGACTGGAGCGGAAACGTAGGTAGAGTAGAGACATTACTTGAAGGTAGAGACGGTTGCAAATCTCAACTTGAAAAAGCAGTTGGCGAAAAAGTTACCCCTGAAAATTCTTTCTTCCACATATGCGGCTACCTTGGAACAGTTAATGCCGTCATTTCGATCCTGAGTCCGCTTGGGTTTGTCCCCAACCGCAAGAAGCGCCAGGACGGATCATTTGACATCAAGATTGAAACCTACATCTGATGATGACAGCAAAACCCTCATTACGCTGTGCTGCCAATTAGCGACAGTTGTCATATTATGCAGCGAGAACTATGCGCTACCAGGGCTCAATGATGGTCGACATCTGCGATATCGACTTGATTGGGACAAAACTGGAGCAGAATGGCCTTGTAGTTCACCTTACAAAGGAATATTACCAACAGGAAGTGATCGAGCAGCCATATGCCCGGCAGCTTCTCCAGAAATGCGATATTGCAAACCTTGTAGGCAGCAGAATAATAAAACAAGCAATTGAGATGAAGCTGGCAAAAGAGGTTAGTATAAGAAAGATTGCTGGTGTGCCTTTTCTCATGATCTACAAATTTCAGCACTGATGAAAAAACTTCTATTCCAAATACAAAATCAACACGGTATAGAATGTTCTAATATCTAAAAGGACAGGTGTTTTTGATTATATCTATATCTGTTTATCGATTTTTGTTTTCTATGTCAATTAGTGTGTCTTTTGCTTTCTCTTCTCTGCATCTTCATTTCAAACAGCAGTCTCACATCATGTCTGTCTTTGCGTTCCATGGTTTTATATCATCAGCAGAATTTCGGGAAGCATTGCTGTGAACGGGGAAGGAAGATGAGTGAGTCTGTTACTTTGTGCTTTTGTATCTAGTTTGAATAATATTGCCCGCCTAGCATTACACATATAATAAAAGAACACTAACCTTTGCATATTGTCAGAAGAGGAGCCTGACGAGCAGCTGCCGAGAGAGGAGAAGAGCAAGCCCGCAGCCCGAGCTGATAGATGGCTCTCAAAATATGAACGCAAAAGTAGATTCCTAAACAAGATGTCTGAAGATTACGACGTTTTTGATAATGTATTTGATATGCCCACTCTTATGACGATAAACGAACTGAGGAGCGATGGCGTTATACAGTATATCAAGAGCTCACTTGCGGCCGGTAAAGAGTCTAAAGTATACCTTGCAGTTGCGGCAGATGGTTCACTTCGAATAGCCAAAATATATCTCACAGTAAATGCCGAGTTCAAGAAGAGGATGCAATACATTGCTGGTGATCCTCGATTTTCTGACTTAAAGCCGGGATCTCGCAGCCTCATAATGACATGGGCTCGAAAGGAGTTCAAGAACATGCATAACGCGTACGCAGTCGGAGTAAGAGTACCTCTGCCGATAGCAGTCAAGAAGAACGTACTTGTAATGGAGTTTGTAGGTGATAGCGAAGGCAATCCTGTGCCGGCACTAATAAATACAGAAGAAATCACATTGAACGACTATCAGCAGGTGATCGAGCAGATGACTATCCTGTATCAAAAAGCCAAATTGGTGCATGCTGACTTGTCAGAGTATAACATTTTCAAGACAGACCTAGGTATCATGTTGTTTGATTTTGGATCTGCTATCGATATTCAACACCCAAATTCCAAACAATTCTTATTGCGCGATGTCATGAACATAAACAGGTTCTTTGAAAAACGAGGAATTAAGGTCCTCAACACCGCTCAAGTACTAGAAGAGATTAGGGGTGACACAAAATAATGAGCTTCCAGCACACGGTCAAGATCCCAAAGGAGAGGATAGGTGTCCTGATCGGCAAAGGCGGAAAAGTAAAGCAGCAAATTGAAGAAAGATGCGGCGTCAAAATCGAGGTCGATAGCGAGACTGGCGATACTATGATCATAGGCAATAGCTCCGCTGATCGTTTGGAAGCTTTTCGCGCGGTCGAAGTGATAACTGCAATTTCAAGAGGATTCTCTCCCCAGCGAGCTTATCTGCTCTTTGAGGACGAGGAGCTAATATTCCAGCAGATCGATTTGCATGACTACACCGGCAAGTCTCCAAACGCCCTTGAGCGCATCAAGGGAAGGATAATTGGCGAAGGAGGCAAGGCGCGTCGAATGATTGAAGAGTTGAGCGGCTCATATGTATCTGTCTATGGCCATACTGTGTGCCTCATAGGCAACTTTAGGGAGATCAAGCTTACAACTGAAGCAATTGGCATGCTCGCCAAGGGTAGCATGCACAAAACCGTCTACAATATGCTGCAGGGTGCAAAGAGGAAAGACAAGCTGGACAAGATGCGCCTGTGGGAAGAAAATCCCGACGAAATTAAGTTCTCTGACTCTTGATATAAAGCATGGTAAGGCTATAAAGTCAACGATTGGTTTGCATTCTTTTTGATATTAAGCTATGCATGCCTGTTCACCTATACCGCTATATCCTAAATTAACTAGTGGTACAAGATCATGAATTCTTATGCCCTGCTTTTCTTATTTTTTCACTTTACTGGCCTCCACTCCAGCGTTTGAAAAGACTGTGGTCGATATTGAATTGATCAAGCACCTTTCCTACCAGATGGTTTATCAGATCATCCATTGTCTTTGGCCTGTGGTAGAATCCTGGCATAGCGGGCAGAATTACTGCGCTGGTACTTGCAAGCTTGGTCATATTTTTTAAATGTATCTTTGACAGCGGTGTCTCCCTTGGCACCAGAACAAGTTTACGCTGTTCCTTTATGCAAACGCCTGCTGCTCTTGAGACTAAGCTGTCGTCAAGGGCATTTGCAATACTAGCCAGTGTTTTAGTGCTACAGGGAATGACGATCATGCCGTCGACTTTGAATGAGCCACTTGAAACAGGTGCGGCCATATTGTCGTCTTCATAATACCTAGTAGCAAGTGACTTAACATAGTCTGCTGTGCTGTCGGTCTCTATCTTTATGTTCTTGGCGCCCCATTCTGTGATAATAAGGTGTGTATCAATTTTCAGTCTCTTGAGAACCTCAAGTGTCCTTATACCATAAATGACACCAGAAGCGCCGGTGATCGCAACGACTAGCCGCAAGCAAATATGTGATTACCTCGTTTGCTATTTAATAGTGCCTACAAGCATTTAATAATGAAACTATATTGCTACCAAATAGGCGTTGCTGACGGTCTTTGGCACAGTGGCACTAGACACAACACGTACTCCTTTTCGTACAGAGACCAGAATACTAGGCGGTGCTGCCACCTTTGCTTCTGTTTCATCAAGCATGTTTGCCCCTACCTCGATAGTGGCGGCAATAGGGTCAGATATGCCAGCTGAACATATAAGGGCACTCAGCTCAAAGGGCATAGATACAAAGGGGATCGTCATTATACAGGGGAGCAAGACTTTTCATTATGATTCTTCATTTGATTACGATCTATCTAACAGGACTACTAATAAGACTGAGCTTGGAGCCATAGCCTGCTTTGATCCTGTCATCCATGAAGAATATATCAAGTCTGATTATGTATATCTCGCAAACAATGACCCAAAGCAGAACATAAAGATTCTACGGCATTTTCAGAAGCCTAAGCTTGTAGTCTGTGACACTATAGAATTTTGGATAAATGGGAGCCGTGATGACGTAATCAAGATGATAGAGACGACAGACGGAGTAGTGATAAATGACAATGAGGCAAGACTCTTGTGCAAGGAGGCTAACCTTGCAAAATGCGCCAAAAAGATAATGTCGTGGGGATCAAAATTTGCAATAATCAAAAAGGGTGAGAACGGTGCCATCCTGTTTACTAAAGAGAGGTTGGTGTTTCCAGCGGCAGCATTTTTTCTTGACGAAATAGTCGACCCAACTGGAGCCGGTGACTCCTTTGCAGGAGGCTTTCTCGGTCATATTGCTCGCAAGGGTGTGATGGATTTCTCTACAATGAAGGAAGCGGTGATCTACGGCAACGTAATGGGCTCATTTGCTGTTGAAGACTTTGGGATCAAGCGCCTCCTATCGATAACAAAGGATGATATAGAGGACCGCTACGGAAAATATTGCAATCTGGTGCAATTCTAATCCTTGTTTTATGCACAACTTTTGCCTGAGCAAACTGACACGCTGGCTGAAGATATACGCTCAAGTCACTTGAACTAGAAGGAAAAGTAACATGACAGTCAATCCATCAAACATAGAGCAACTCATCATTTCAGAACTCAAGGTAAGCGAAGACGAAGCCAAGGTTTACATCGCTATTGTGAAAAAAGGCAAAATGGATCCAGCCAAGATCTCAAGTGCACTTCGCTGGAGCGAGGAGCAGCGCGCCCTTGCTGCAGCGAAATCGCTGGTCAACAGAGGCATGGCCATTGAAATAACAAAGACGGAGTTTGAGTCACTCCATCCTCGATTTGCAATAACCAATCGCTACAGAAGGCGCTGCGAGGAAGAGCACATACCCTTCAAAAGAAATCTTAAGATCGACAACATCGGCATTGTGCTTGAAAAACCATATGAGGATGCAAGAACTAAATAGATGGTAACACACAACAAGGGATATTATCATAATGACGACTTCGGACCCAACCGGCGGCGACAAGGTAGTCTATTTTGGTGTAATAAATATTAATGAGAATGGCAGGACGATGGGTTCAGTAGACATTTGGCGAAGCCTACTGACAAAGGAAATGTTCTGTGAAGAAAAGCGTTTAGGGGTTTTAGAAATCGTTGATTACCTTGGCATGCCTAAAATTGACAAAGACAAAAAGTGGGCTGTGGCAATCAGCAGAAACTTAAAAGGTCATATACGCTGGCGGCTTATCAAGATAATAAAGGAAGGCAGGATGACATTTACAGATGCAGGTGACAATGCAGTCGAAGTGAATGTCAAGAACTTTAAAATCGTTGATCCTGAGTGGTGGAGCTTTTTGGTCGAAGAGAATGTCAACCGTAATATGGAAGTAACGGCTGCGCCAAATAAATGATACGCGATCATGATGACAACATTCCAGTTACTGTGTTTGTAAAAAGCGCTAGCGGGAGCGAAATAGCAAGCAAGCTGTCTGGGTATTTTGTAGTCAATGGTCAAGAATTTCGCTTTACTGCAATAGCATTTGGTCGCACTGGAGGTCACAATGCAAGCGTCAAGATACCCAAGACTACTTTAGAAAAAATAGCGAAAATAGGAATTGATCCGGAGCAGCTGCTAATAACGATTCAGCGCAAGTTGGTTGAAGGTGACATTATTTTGCCGGAAGGATCGAAGCCCCAGCCGTCAGACTAGAGCGCCTTCAAGTGTCTTGCTACATGTACACTTGTTTCTTTCAGCAGGAATTGTAGCCACTAACTCTGCAATCAATTTCTTTGTCTTTTCCACATTCTTGGCAAGTGTCTCGATTATCTCAGCAGAGGTCACAGGGTGATTTGCCCAAACATCATAGTCGGTGATGGTGGCTATAGATAAGTAGCAGATTTCGGCTTCTCTTGCAAGGTTAACCTCTGGTACAAGCGTCATGCCAATAATATCTGCCTTAATCACGTCGCGGAAGAATCTTGATTCCGCTCTGGTGGAAAAGCGGGGTCCTTCAATGCAGATGTATGTCCCCTCGCTGTGCAGTGAATACTTTAGTTTCTTTATTTTATCGATCGCAATGTCACGTAGTTCTGGACAAAATGGATCAGCTAAAGAAACGTGGCATACTTGCCCACCGTCGTAGAATGTATAGCGGCGGTTTTTTGTGAAGTCAACAAATTGATCAGGAATTGAAATATCGCCAGGTTTGAAAGCCTCTTTAAGGCTTCCAACAGCAGACGGGCCAATAATGCGTTTGACCCCAAGCTGGTGTAAAGCCCATATATTTGCTCTATTGTTTATCATGTGAGGGGGTATCCTGTGGCCTCTTCCATGACGTGGCACAAATGCTGCTTTCACTCCTGAATATTCGCCTATTGTTACAAGATCGGAGGTCTCGCCATAAGGCGTATGCACCTTGATCTCGCGCTTTGCACTAAAAAGTTCTGGATCATAGATCCCGGTCCCCCCAATTATGCCGATCTCCGCTCTATTCTCCATGAAAAGTCACCAATGACTCAACATTATAGCCCATCTTGCGCAATCTGTCAGCACCCTTTAAGTCTGAAAGTTCAATTATGAACGCAAAGCCAGCCACCTTGCCCCCTAGCTCTTTTATCATCTGCGCAGCTGCTATTGCAGTCCCACCTGTTGCTATCAGGTCGTCGGCGATCAATATGCTGTTGCCTTTGTCTATCGCATCTTGCTGAAGCTCCATTATCGCGTTGCCGTATTCAATCTCATATGACTTCTTGACGGTTCTGCCTGGCAGCTTGCCTGCCTTGCGAATCATTATAATACCCTTGCCGAATCTGAGGGCAAGTGTTGTAGCTATGATAAAGCCCCTTGATTCAATGCCAGCCACCATATCTACCTTTGATTTGCTATAAATACGGTAAAACTCATCAGCAATATAGTTCAAGGCATCATTTCTTTTGAAAACAGGATTTATGTCGCGGAACAATATCCCTTGCTTGGGGAAATCAGGATAGTTGGCTATTATCTCGCGCAGGTTGACCTGCTTGGATTTTGCTCCCACATCAGTAAGGCCATATTCTGGTTGTAAAAAGATTACGAAGCCACTAACCACTATACTTTATACAGCTCTAATGCGCATTAAATAATAATAATGATGATTACAGAACAGCAGATGCAGTTTGTAGAGAAGATTGCAAGCCTGAAGGACTTTGATGAGACCTTTGAATTAGTGAAGGCAGTAGTCCTGCAAAGGTTCAAGCTGCATCGAGCAGGACTAAGCCTGATATTGCAAATGATGCCAAGCAACCTTGGCGCCTACCATATGCTAGGCTCAAATGCAATAGTGGTCAATACTTATCTCTTAACTACATTGAAAAGGATAGTCAAATCAACTGAAGAGTATAACTCTTATATATTCATGGTACTGGCCCATGAATACCTCCACAGCCTTGGAATTGTGGATGAGAACACTGTGCGCCAGATGACTTTTGAACTATGCAAGTGGATGTTGGGTAATGATCACGCTGCAACCAAGATGGCAAAGAATGGTCCATCCGCTATGTACCCTGAGTTGAGGTCATTGATGCAGTCACAGTTTGGTAGGGATTTTCAAGTTGTCAGGAACTTTGACAGGACCAATCAGACCTATATCCAATAATCTTATGTATTGTATGACCTATATCCAATGTTGATTGAGCTACACTTTGAGGAGAAATGGTAGATATGGATGAGAGGCGTTAAAATTGAATATGTCATCTTTGCCATAAAAGTGTCAGCAGCGGCGGAAACAACATTTAGCATGATGTTGAAGGTACGTGTTGAAATATCTAGAGATGAATATCAATGTTATAGTGATTTCATTAAATTGAATCACAAGAAAACTAAGGTCCAGATCAAGCCTGTTTGAAGATAGAGAAAATCTTCAAATACTTTTCAATAGAGATTCTAGGTACAGGACCGCCAAGAGTGTATTCTAAGAAAGAATATAATAAAAAATGATACCGACAAGCAATTCCTGCTCCTACAAGAAATACGATCGACCTGTTGCTAGATTGACTGATTGATGGGTAAAGATTTTAGGCAAACTAGCTCATGTTTCAGATTTGTGTAAAAATTACAACAAATGACGCTATTTCTTTACTATATTACACTTGAGAAAGTATAATAAACATTCGGTGCTATATGTCTTATATGACGATTAAGAATGGGGCAGAATATATTGAAAGCCTCAGAGGTAGAAATCTAAAGATATACCTTTTTGGAGAGCTCGTAAAAGAGCCAGTTGATCATCCAATGATCCGGCCGTCAATAAATGCAGTGGCTGAGACCTATGACCTTGCGGCAGAAGATCCACAACTTGCTGCACCCCAATCTTCGCTGACGGGATTGCAAGTCAACAGGTTCTTGCACATTGTAGAAAGCCCGCAGGACCTAGTTGACCAGAACAGGATGCAAAGGAAGCTTGGACAGCTCACTGGCACCTGCTTCCAGCGTTGCGTAGGCATGGATGCACTTAACTCATTATATTCAACTACATATGAAATCGACCA
>JALZEV010000065.1 GCA_030861865.1 Thermoproteota archaeon
CATTCTATGCCCCTTAGAAGTATCTTGAGGCGTCAAAGGATAGCAACTTTAATCAACCCGTATGCCGATGACGGCAGCTGATGGATCTCTTTAGCAAAATAAGAGGCAGCAGCGAGCAAAAAGTATGGAAGTGCGAGCACTGCAATATGACCTTTGACGATAAGGAAAGAATGAAGCGCCATAAAAGAAAGGCCCATGGAGAAAAGAGCAGAGGCGATGATATGCCCAATATGAACCCCTTTGGCTTTTCATAGCACAAAGGCTTATTTCTTGTAAATACATTCCACAAGTAGACTCTGGTAATATGTTTCCAATACACGACGACATAGAACGTGTGCATGGAAGGCCATACGTGAATTATGGTATGATTGCCATAAATGTTATCGTCTTTATCTGGGAGGCGTCAGCCACAAGCTTCTTCTCAGATCCCCGTGCAACGGAGGATGTATTTATGACCTATGGTGCGGTTCCAAGCAGGATAGTCAATGACTTTCCTGGTAGCGCGCCTACGATCATTACATCCATGTTCATGCATGGAGGGGTTGCCCATATCATCGGCAATATGGTATTTCTTTTTGTATTTGGCGACAACATTGAGGATAGATATGGTAGGATAAAGTACATCCTTATATATCTTGGATGGGGAGCAGCGGCAGCCCTTGCCCACAGCTTTTACGCTGTTTCGACCGGACAGGGAGACATACCTGCAGTCGGTGCATCAGGTGCAATTTCCGGCATCCTTGGCGCATACCTTGTAATGTATCCAAGAGCCAGCATCCTTACCATACTAGCAATATTCTTCATCTACACAGTTCGTATACCTGTGCTGATCTACATACCATTCTGGTTCATAATGCAGTTGATCTTTGCCATCATTGGTCAACTGGGACCTGCAGGTGAAGCAGGTGTTGCATATCTTGCCCACATCGGCGGCTTTGTTGCGGGTGCTCTTACTGGTCTTGCATGGAAGGCGCTCCCTAACTCATTGAAATACAAAGAAGTCGCAAAGGAAGTTCAAGTCAAGCCGATGTTCCGAAATCCGATGGCAAGGAATCTACGGCCTCGAATCGAGGATGTTATGCCTGCGACGCCTGAGGTAATAGAGGGCCCCGACTACTACGAGGTGATTGCCGAGATCCGGGGCGTGTCAGATGCTTCCGACATCACTGCAAGATATGAATCAGAAACGCGGCAAGTAAGGATTATTGCCCGTGGAACAAGAAGGTATGAACTCGTAGCGAAGCTGCCAGATACTGCGGTTAACCCTGTAGTAAAGCATATTCAGTACGTTAATGGAATAGCTCGAATCAGGCTCACAAAAAATAGCATATAATAACCTTTCAGCAAATTTAAAATATCCCGCGCAATCCCTTTAAATTTACAATTTTAGGAGAAATGTGAAAAATGTCAATACAACAGGGTTCAGCGGGAGGCGTCCCGGTGTTAATTCTCAAGGAAGGTACAGCGCAGACCAAAGGCCGAGATGCCCAAAAGAACAATATCACTGCTGCAAAGCTAATTGCTGAAATAGTTAGAAGCTCACTTGGCCCAAGAGGAATGGATAAGATGCTTGTAGACACCCTTGGCGATGTAACGATAACAAATGACGGTGCTACAATTCTCAAAGAGATAGATGTACAGCATCCAGCAGCCAAGATGATGGTAGAGATTAGCAAGGCTACAGACAATGAGGTGGGAGATGGTACAACCTCTGTAGTGGTGCTTGCTGGCGCGCTCATCGAAAAGGCTGAAGAGCTAGTCAACAAGGATGTGCACCCTACAGTCATTGTTGACGGCTACCGAAAGGCTGCGGCGAAGGCTATTGAAGTATTAAACAGTATCGCACACAAGATTGCCGGCAATGAAAAGCAAGAACTGATACGAATAGCCAAGACAGCAATGCAAACAAAGCTGGTGTCAGCAGAGTCAGGGGATCTTGCTCAGATAGTAGTTGACGCAGCCCTTGCAGTGTCTGAAAAGACTGACTCTGGTTTTAGACTTGATATTGATGATGTCAAGGTTGAAAAGAAGGCTGGCGGCAGCCTACGCGACACTAAATTGGTCAAGGGAATTGTCTTGGACAAGGAAGTTGTGCATGGCGGCATGCCAAAGAGGATAGAAAAAGCCAAGATTGCTCTCATAAACTCTGCTCTTGAGATTGAGAAGACTGAGTTTGACGCCAAGATAAACATCAATTCGCCTGATCAGATGAAGATGTTCCTTGAAGAGGAAAACAGAATGCTCAAGTCAATGGTCGACAAGATCGTCGAGTGTGGTGCCAACGTGGTTGTGTGCCAGAAAGGAATTGACGATATTGCACAGCACTATCTTGCAAAAGCAAACATTCTGACAGTAAGACGTGTCAAGGAATCAGACATGACAAAGATGGCAAGGGCAACTACCGCAAGGGTTGTCAATAGCCTTGAGGACCTTACATCCAAAGACCTCGGAAGTGCCGACTTGGTTGAAGAAAGAAAAGTCGAAACTGACAAGTGGGTGTTCGTTGAGGGAGCCAAACACCCCAAGTCTGTAACCATTCTCATAAGAGGCGGCTCCCAGAGAATTGTAGATGAGGCCGAGAGATCAGTGCACGACGCGCTAATGGTGTCAAAAGATGTACTCGAAAAGCCGGCCATCGTTGCAGGCGGTGGAGCACCCGAGGCCTATACAGCATCAAAGCTTAGGGAGTGGACAAACACACTATCCGGCAGGGAGCAGATTGCTGCGGAGAAATTTGCAGAAGCCTTGGAAGTGATACCCCTATCTCTTGCAGAGAACGCTGGCATGGATCCGATTGACACACTCACAGAGCTTCGCTCAAAGCAGAGCAAGGGTAGCAAGTGGACAGGCGTCGACGTACGCAACGCCAAGGTTGGAGATATAAGCAAGTTGGACATAGTAGAGCCTCTTGCAGTGAAGGAGCAGGTAATTAAATCAGCGACAGAAGTGGCATCGATGCTACTGAGGATCGACGATGTCATTGCCTCAAGTAAGTCAGCCGGTGGCGGACCACCAGGACCGCCAGGCGGCGGAATGGGCGGAATGGGCGGAATGGGCGGAATGGGCGGAATGGACATGTAATCCTTCCCGCTCCTCCCGCTCCTCCTCCTCCTCCTATGACTCCTCTGTTCTTCCTTCTATCTCCCTCTGGTTACTTCTTTTTTAATTCCACCTCAATTACTTCTTTTATCCAGCTACCTGTTTCTTGCATGCTCAATAGTTTGGTCAAAAATTCTTCCCATGATATCCCATCATATGCGTTAACCCATGCCTTGTAGTGATTGATCATGTTATCAAATGCTTGTTTGTGATGCAGGCAATATTCAATGCCTGATAAGGCTTTTCGGTGGCACGCAGTGCATTTAGTAGTAGCAGCAGTCATGGAAGGTTTATTTATAGTCAGGATTTTTAAGAGTTATAACAACATCATGCTTACAACGCCTTCTAAAGTTATGTGGATAGTCACTGTAGCATACTTGACTACATTCTTTGCGCTAGCCTCAGGTATGATAAATGCTCTGATTGAGGGCAGGGGTATCAACAGATTCATGATTGCATCGCGCTCTGCCCAGACTGTTGGCGAGACTGTAGTCGTTACGCTGATTCTCTTCATGGGCATGGCAGGTGCCTTCATGCTCTACCAATCTGGAAGGTCGGCAAACCCAAAGGTACAGAAGGCGCTGCTCATAGCTGGATTTGGCGTGTTAGGAATTGCCCTTCTGCTGGGATTCATACTTGTAGGAGCCAAACTGTGATAGGTTGTTGCACTTGTATACAAATATCCTACCTGCTTCAATCGACTCATGTTGAACAATTTTAAGTGCCAAGTCGCTTTTATGCCAGTCCACGCTTAGTTTCACTGCGCTTTTGTGCTGAAGCAGTCTGCGACTTGCAGGCGACTGAACCCAGCCGCCTTCTTTTCTGTATCGAAGCATGCTTGTAACCAGCACCGGAACATTTACATCGACTCCACGTCGGACAAGCAGCATTATCAAGACAGAAAGCAGATGGTTCAGACTGCCCATCCTCTGCCATATCGGAAACAGATTGTAAAAGCTATTGACAGAATCGAAAATTACAAGCGAGGTGTCACCCATTGATTCAAGCGCATCTTTCGTCATGTCAGCAAGTCGACCTTCCGACGGCAGATAGATGTCGACGCTATTTGTATGCAAGAAGAACCCTGCATTGAAATACGCCGTAAATGTGGTGTCAAGGTCGATATAGACGACTCTATCAAACTGCGACGTCAAATGATCCATATAACAGAGCTTGGCATACGGGTCGGTAAACATTAGCGTATTTAAGCCGCTCCTACTCAATACCTTGCTAGAGTGCACTTGCTGCTGTTCTATTGCAGGAGGTTGAATATAATGTGAGTGAAATCGACTATGGCCATCTAAGAGATAATGACTATCCACTAACAAAGAAGACTATATACATGAATAACGGAGCCATTGCTCCAACACCGTTATCTACCATCAAAGCAATGACTGACTTTATGCTCACATGTGCAGAAGGTGGTCCTGACTCACCTAGCATCTCTGATTATAGCATGTCACTCCTTGACGAGTTGCGGACAAGGATAGCCCATCTGATCAACTGTAACCGTGATGAAGTAGTGCTTGTGCAGAGTACCACTGAGGGTCTCAATATGGTGGGGAACGGACTGAATTGGAAGACTGGTGAAGCAATAGTAGTAAGAGGAGGAAAGCATGAGCACTATGCCAACTATTTGCCGTGGGTTGCATTGTCACAGAAAAAAGGCGTGCAGTTAAGAGAATTAGCTATGACAGACGAAAATGGATATTTTGACCTTGGTCAGCTTGAAAAATTGGCCAAAGGTTCCAAACTTATTACATTAAGCCATGTGCTTTACAACACCGGAGCGGTAATGCCAGTCGAAGAGGTTGGTAGGATTGCGCAAGAAAATGACGTCCTATTTTGTGTTGATGCAGCCCAAAGTGCTGGCAATATTTCAGTCAATGTCAAAAAGATCGGATGTGACTTTATGGCATTCCCCGGCTTCAAGTGGCTCTGCGGCCCGACAGGTATAGGTGTGTTATATTGCAGCAAGAAGGCATCCGAAATAATAGAGCCTCCTGATATCGGCGGCGAGTCTGCCACGTTGTCTGAACAGAACAATATCCTCGCGTATTTAGATATGCCAGCTAGGCTTCAGGCAGGCTTTCGTAACTTTCCTGGAGCAGCAGGACTTGAAGCATCTTTGCGCTACATCCTTCGAATTGGGCTTGAGAGGATAAGGAAGAAGAACATGAATGTTGCAAGCATCCTTCGGGAAGAAATAGCTAAGATCCCTGCAGTCAAAATGTATGGTCCTGACGATGAAAGCAAGCGCTCGTCTATTGTCACATTTATGCCGCCTAAGGCTGACATATCATCATCATTAGTAAAACAGCTCGAGCAAAACCGCGTAATACTTGCAGCTAGAGACATTGGAGGCGGGAAGAAGGCAGTGAGAGCGACTCCCCACTTTTTTAACAGCGAGGAGGAGGCATATATTATAGCAAACTACGTCAAAGACCTACTTCGATAATCATCAGATATTCATTCTTTATGTTGACTGCTCGCCCTGGCCCTCAATTACAATCATAGTCAATGTCGAACGCACTTTATCTATTCTTCTAACATGCCAAGTTATTGTTTCTCTTAGCTTATCCATAGAATCTGAGCTTATTCTAGCAATTATATCGTAAACGCCATATACACCTGATACTTCAACGGCTTCAGGCAATTTTCTTATTTCTCGAATTATTTCCTCTTCAGAACCCAAGTCACAATTGATAAGAACATATGCTGTTGGCATGGAT
>JALZEV010000067.1 GCA_030861865.1 Thermoproteota archaeon
CTTTTGTTATTGGAGTCATAATGCAACTCCCAGTAGAGCAGGTCCTAGTAGCTGCAGGACTTACAAGTACGCTAGTATTTAGCGGTCTGTGGATGCAGTCGTATGGAAGGGAAAGAAGACAATACAGGTCTGCGGCCTAACACTCTTTTTTTCTGTCAGATTTAACGTTTATGATTATCATCAAAGGTAATATATGCATGGTACAGCGAGATTTGGTGTCCCCACCTACCTGCCCTGAGCTTTTGTGAACACAAAGGATATTCTGACTCTTTTTGCTTCAGATACGTGATTTGTTAGCATTAAGGTTATTTGGTCAATGTTTCGGCAGCCATCAATGCCTTGGAGGCCCAGAATCCTATGAGTCTGAAAAATAGGGTCCGAAGACAATGAACAGAGTTGATAGATCCTTCAACTTGATTACCTAAAGAAATAAAGAGAAAACAATATTTTGGGAGTTTGGTACAACTATGCAGATTCTTTTAATACCGCATCATTGAAATTAGTTTAGGCTGACCATGGATGTCCGAGTAAAAAAAGCAGTGCTTGCAAAAATACAAGAAACAATATCAAGCACTGATGAAATTTCAAAGATCCAGCAGATGTTGTTGCGCCGCATCTCTGTAACCAGCCTCGACGATTTTGTGTTTGGTATCGCCATAGGGCGTATCTACAACTCCTTCCACTACCAGACAAGGCGGGCGCTGAAACGCAATGCCACACAGGAAGAGTTTGCAGAATTTCTTGAGATTTTGGCTAATAAAGCTGATGCAGTTAAAAATGCAGTGAAGCAGCGGCAGCAGCAATAATAGCATTCCCTAGCGCAGAGACCTTGTAGTATCTGAAAGCATCTGCAAACAACATAATACACTAGAATTGGATATGGCGAGAAAAAAAGAACTCAATTTTATGATTATTGCATAAGACCGCTCTAGTCATGTACAATGTCAAGTTGTATATTTTTTGCTTTTTGAAGACAACCCAAAGATTATAACTACAAAGTCTATGATACAGCTTGCAGAGATGGATATAACGTTAGGCAATGCCTACTACAACCTGTCAGTTCCGTCGCTGATTGAGGTCATAATTAAAAGAAAAGAAGGCATGCTTTCGTCAACTGGCGCTCTTTCTGTCAGAACCGGCAAGTTCACCGGAAGGTCACCAGACGACAGGTATATAGTTGAAGATGAAGAAACACACAATACCATCGACTGGGGCAAAGTTAACCACCCAATTTCTGAGGATAATTTCGAAAAGATATTTCGCATGATGAATAAACACATTGAGGATAAGGAATTGTTTATCTTTGATGGCTTTGTGGGGGCGGATCCCGAGAACAGACTGCCCATAAGGATTATCAACAACAGGGCTTGGCATAGTCTCTTTGCACAGCAGCTATTCATTAGGCCGCAGCCAGAGGAACTAGACATACACACACCCGAGTTCACTTTACTTTCCTGTGACGACTTTGCCGCTAAGCCGGAAGAAATGGACACGAGAACTGAGACCTTTATCATTATAAATTTTAAGAAAAAGTTGGTCCTGATTGGAGCGACTTCATATGCTGGTGAGATTAAGAAAGCTATATTTTCCATTATGAACTTTATTTTGCCAAAGAAAGGCGTATTTCCAATGCACTGCTCCGCTAATGTGGGAAAGAGAGGCGATACTGCTTTATTCTTTGGGCTGTCTGGCACTGGCAAGACTACGCTTTCGGCTGATTCAGATCGGAGGCTAGTAGGCGATGATGAGCACGGATGGTCCAGCGATGGTATTTTCAACTTTGAAGGCGGCTGCTATGCCAAATGCATCAACCTTGATAAGGAGAGCGAGCCACAGATTTGGAACGCAATCCGTTTTGGCTCTGTCATGGAAAATGTCGTAATGCATGACGGCACAAGGGAACCCGATTTTGACAATGGAAGTCTTACCGAAAATACACGGGTTGCATATCCTATTGATTATATCAATGGAGCGGTGATTCCAAGTATTGCAGGCCATCCAAAGGTAATTGTTTTCCTTACAGCAGACGCTTTTGGAGTCATGCCTCCAATAGCCAAACTAACAAAGCAAGGCGCAATGTATCACTTCATGTCTGGTTATACGAGTAAGCTAGCTGGAACAGAACGCGGCATTACTGAGCCAAAGGAGACATTTTCGCACTGCTTTGGGGCTCCATTCATGCCCCTCCACGCATCCAAGTATGCCCAGATGCTCGGAAAAAAAATAACAGAGCATGGAACAAGAGTATACCTTATCAATACTGGGTGGACAGGAGGGCCATATGGCTTAGGCAAGAGGATGAACCTGACATATACGAGAGCGATGGTGACTGCAGCAATCAAAGGCAAGATTGAGGAAGTGACTACGAAGCATCATAAAATATTCAATCTTGACATGCCCACATCATGTTCTGGCGTGCCTGATGAAGTGCTCGACCCACGCAACACTTGGTCTGACAAGGAAAAGTACGATGCGGCAGCAAGGCGACTTGCAGCGCTATTTGTCAAGAACTTTAGAAAGTTCGGCAGTATGCCAAAAGAAATAGTTAAAGCCGGCCCAACAATTTAGAAAAAAGATGGTAGCCCGGAGCAGATTCGAACTGCTGTCTCCAGGTTTCTTCTCTCTATCTTTGTGAGATCCAGAGCCTGGAATCCCTAGCCCTCAACCCTGGAGATTGGCCACTAGATTCGGCACCCAAATTTTTTTATTGGGTTCGACCGGGCTAACACGAGCTACATCAAGTCGGCTCTTCGACCGGATATTTTAACGCTTAGTATAGATTTCCCTAGTTACAAGACCGTATTCAAGCGCTGCCTTTTTCCTCATGTAGGGGATGAGACGGTAATGTATGGAGTACATATTCTTGCTTCTGATAATGATGCCCTTTACGAGCAATGACACAAAACCCCCAGCTACTTTTGAAGGCGAGACGCCGGTTTTCTTGCAAAATGAGTCTCTTTTTGCATGATATTCCTTTAAGGTAAAGTAAGACCTATTCGTCTCTAAGACAAGGGGCCATACAACATTTTCCCAGACCATCCTGCGGTTCTCAGTAGAAGATGCATGCTTGCCCTTTATTCTTACAACCGCCTGCTGCTCGTCTTTCATGGGTCGTGGATGCTGATGGCTGAGCAAGTTGAGAGTACGTTTAAACCCCCGGTTTTATAACCTTATAACATAGTGAAGCATGAAAACAATCTCGTCAAGGACTCACTTGACCTTCTTGTGAGAAAATGGAAAATAGATCAAAAGTTATATGATTTCCAGGCCGGAAAGTACGAGGGAGCAGTATCTGACACATCAGTTAATGTCGAAGGCGTCACTTTCCATATACCAACCTTGTCAAAGGATGGCCTCTACATCTTGTGGAAGTGCCTGTGGCCTGATTGCCACAACTGTTGCGAGCGGCAGGGCAGACTACCCTTGACAAAGGATGACATCGGTAGAATATCAAAAAAGGTAGGCTATAGCTCGAAGGCCGAATTTGTTAGAAATGAGACAACAATCTCTAGCTGGCAAGAGCAGGAAGCGTTTGGAAATGTTATAACAACATTAAGTATGCTCTCGCTTAAGAGAAAAAAGGACGAGAAGCCTGAAGAGGATGGGACGCCGCTTCGCTGTAGATTCCTAGACGACGAGGGCTATTGCGGCATCCATCCAGACAAGCCTGGTGTCTGCTGGCTCTACCCATTCGCATCATGGATTGAAGCTGATGGGAGGGGGCAGCCTGTAGTACATGCCACCTTTCAGTTTACTGGAGACTGTCCCGGCTTCTACCTTGATGGATCGATAGATAGCATGATGCCAGTACTACGGGAATATTCTACCAAAATTTATAACTACAATATGGAAGTAAGCAGAACTACTCGCGAGAGCTATGGGTTTTTAAATTTCATAGATTTGCGCAAGAGCTAGCTAGCTGGCTGGCTATTGCATCTAATTCTGCATATATATTACATTTGAAGAGACGCGGCTGATTGGCACTACTGCTAAAAAATTTTAGGTAACACGCATACAAAGTAAGTCATATTCTATAATGCCTGCTGCCTAGCAGGCAAAGAAGATATAGTACCAAATATTCTGATGTCGTGAGATCATCTCATAAAACAGTTTTGCTCTATACTTACTTCAAAGTCGTCAAAAAAGAATAAAGAGTCGTCACTTTTGGAGGGCCTGCTGAAAGTTTCTTTTTACTTCATCCCAGTTGACCACATTCCACCAAGCTGCCACGTAGTCTGCCCGGCGGTTTTGGTACTTAAGATAATAGGCATGTTCCCATACGTCAAGACCTAAAAGCGGGACGACTTTTTCTGTCTTCCACTTTGTCCAAGGACTTGTCTGGTTGGGCATAGTTATGAACTGGACCCCATTTGTATTCTGGTTGTATACAAGCCAGCCCCAACCGCTTCCCTGTATTACGACCGTTTCCTTTGAGAATTTGTCTTTAAAGTCGTTGAAGCTGCCAAATGTCTTATTGATTGCGTCTGAGAGTTCAGCATCTGGCTCTCCTCCGCCACCCTTTTTCATACTGTTCCAGAACAGCGCGTGATTGTTATAACCTCCGCCATGGAAGTTTACAGCGCTCCTTGCATTCTCCGGGATCGAATCAATGTTCTTTAAGATCTCAACAATATCATTCTTGTTCTGCCATTCTGAACCAAGATTGCTAAGTGCTTTGTTCAGACCATCGGTGTAGGCCTGGTGATGCTTCGTGTGATGAATTTCCATGGTTCTTGCATCAATGT
>JALZEV010000098.1 GCA_030861865.1 Thermoproteota archaeon
CAATAATCTCCCTCTCTTCTAAGAGGGATGTCATAGTCGCAGCATCTGAGACGAGTGACTGTCTATGTCAAGCATCTTTAATACAGATTTGCATGTGAGACTGATCCTGCCAACATATTTTGCAACATCCTGCAATTTATCGCAGACAAGTCACTATTAGCATATGAGTAAAGAAGTTAGCAATCTTGATTCCTGTATACATTTTACTTTGTGTTGCCATCACGCATGACACATTGAAAAGGTTCCTTTTTTACTGCGAGAGTATCTTTTTGTTAAAAAATTACATGTTATTGACTATGTAGGATTTTTGAGTTTAGAGAAAGCAGTTTTTCAATAAGGAATCATTTTAGAATCAGGGTTGTTCAGGTTACTTTTCTTCTTTTTACAACTATGATGAGATGTAGGAACAGCATGTCGTGTTAAAGTAGGCCTGTGATAAGGTGGCTGCCATATATTGCCGCTTGTCCGGAGAATCGCTGCTAATATATCCCACATCCACAAGAATATATATGATTTAGATTATGCATCTTATATAGACTAATGAAGAAATCTAGAGTGGCTGCTATCAACTCCAAACCTGCCCCAAAGCCCAACCCAAGATGGGGTAGAGAAGAGGAAACAGAGATATTTGCTAAAAATGTCAGGCTATTTAGACAAGGCAAGATTTCAGATGATGACTTCAGGCGTTTTAGGCTGCAGCATGGCGCCTATGGATCGCGTCTTCGAATGGACTACAGCATGGTTAGAATAAAGGTGCCAGGCGGCGAAATAACACCCGAGCAGCTTGAGAAGATCGCAAGCCTCTCTGAAGCATTTTCAATAGGTTCTGCTCATGTTTCGACCCGCCAGAACATTCAGCTCCACTGGGTTCAGCTCGAAGATGTCAGCGAAGTCATGAGAGGTCTAGTCGAAGTCGGCCTCACAACCAGAGAGGCATGTGGAAACACTGTCAGAAATGTTATGTGCAGCCATTTTGCCGGCGTGTGCCCAAGCGAAGCGTTTGACTCCACGCCATATGCTAAGGCGATTGCAAGGTTCTTATTGCGTAACCCGATGTGCCAGAACCTTCCGCGCAAGTTCAAGATCAACTTCTCATGCTGCGATAGCCATGGTCTGGTCAGGGTGGCTGATATCGGACTTGTGCCTGCAGTCAAAGAATTGTCATCATCGACGATGAAGACGACAGAAAATAGTGGCGAAACGATAAGAGGATTTAAGATTTATCTTGGCGGCGGACTGGGGGCTGCCTCTTTTATAGGGCATTTGCTTGAAGAGTTTACACCAGAACACAGACTCCTTGCGACATGCATGGCAACAATCAGGTTGTTTGACAGACATGGCAATCGTGAAAACATGGCAAGGAACAGAATGCGCTATCTTGTACATGAGATGGGCTGGGAAAGATTCCAAAAGATGGTCCTCAAGGAGCGCTCCATAGTGGAAATGACAACTTCGTATTCTACAGAGCAACTCTTTGATGTCAAATCTCATGAGGATATGAGGCAGCTGCCAAAGGCATCAGGGACGATGACGAAGACGATGACAAAATTGCCAATGCTAAATGTGAAGGTTACAAAAGATAGCCCGGGATTTGATCGATGGCTCCATACCAATGCCGTTCCGCAAAAGCAGGAAGGATACTTTTCAGCATTTATTACTCTAGGAGCTGGAGACATTACAGCAAGCCAGCTGAGGGTACTTGCTTCGGCAATCCGCGACTATTCTGCAGAAGGCGTTGCTCGGAACACGCCACAGCAGAACTTTGCATTGCGCTATGTGCGGGAAACTGATCTTCCAAACCTTTATGAAAAGCTTGCATCTGCCGGGCTTGCTAACCCCGGTGCTCTGACAATTGCTTCTGCTGTTGGTTGCTCTGGAACCACATCGTGTAACCTCGCAATCACTAATTCGCACAGACTTGCAAAGGAAGTTCAGCGCAAGTTCCTAGAGATAGGGCTTGATATCGATGATTCCCTGCGAGATGCAACCATCAAGATAAGCGGCTGCCCCAACTCTTGCGGCCAGCACGAAATTGCAACTATTGGGTTCTTTGGCGGCGCGACGAGGATGAACAACACAATGACGCCAACTTACACCATGTTGTTTGGAGGCAGTGCAGGTGAGGCTGGCGAGCTTGGAAGGGCTGTAATGCGAGTGCCAGCAAAGAGAGTAATTGATACAACGTTGAAGATAATTGAGCTGTACAAGAATGAAGGAACAACTGCAGCTACTACTGCTGCTGGCGGTGGCGATGGTGATAGTCATGATGATCATCATGAATCGCTGCACCAGTGGATTATCCGCTTGATAAAAGGCCAGGGGTCTGGAAGCATCAAGAACCTCGAAGACATGAAAGCAGCCCTTGCACAGGTTGTACAGCTGCTTTCTTCTCCTCAGCAGGATCCCGATGCCTATCGAGATTATGGCAGCGACTCAAACTTTACTGCCAAGACTGCGAGAGGAGAATGCGCCGCTTGACGACAACAACAACAACAACAGCAACATCAAGCTCAAGAAAGAAAAAAGAAGCCAAAGTCTTGGATAAAGATTTCAAGCTTCCAGTAGTATGCGACGCCGATACTCTGAGGTCACTCATACGCAGAAAAAAATCGGTGCGCGTAGTCGATGTACGCAAGGCAGAAGACTACCAAAGAGAGCATATAGCTACTGCAGTTTCATTGCCTCTTGCACGTGTTCTTGAAAATGATCAACCGGAGAAAATAGTAGCCTTTTTGGAGGAGCTTGGCATATCTGACAGTACTCCGGTCGTAGTATATGACGATACATTTGGCGCGCTTGCAGCTAGGGTAGCTTGGACATTTCAATATGTTGGCCATGATAACACTGCACTGCTAGAGATGACATTTAATCAGTGGAAGGAGCTTGGCCTTGAAACTGAAAAGCAGCAGCGCACTTTTCCAAGGGCGAGGCATTCGCTCAGAATCAAACAGGACATCTATGTCGATGCTTCATATGTTGAGGCAGTCGCCAAGTCTAAGCCTGGCACGGTGCTTGTCGACTCAAGGGAACGGCTGAACTACCTAACAGAGCATATACCTGGCGCAAGAAATATACCTTATACAATGGTTGGGTCAGAGGATAGCATACTGCGCAATGCAGAAGAGCTAAAGCGGCTAATTGAAAACCGCGGCATAACAAATGACGCTGAGATAATTACATACTGCGGCAGTGTTGGGACGCTTTCAGGCTTAACCTACTATGCACTCAAGCTGGCAGGGTTCAAAAACGTCAAATTATACCCAAAGTCCTTTAAAGAGTGGAAGGC
>JALZEV010000104.1 GCA_030861865.1 Thermoproteota archaeon
ATCGGGAATTCGATATCCTCAACTCCAATTTGTACAAACCATATGTTTACATTGCCTATCTTTTTCTTTTTGAGAAGACCCATCGCATGCATAACATCAAGATATTTTGTAATTGTCATCCTGTTGATGCCTATCCGCTCCGCGAGTTCTACACCTGATAGTCCTGTACCTCCGGCGCTTTGCAAAACATCAATTATCTTGTGCTTGATCTCATCAAGTGTATAACGCCGGTACATAAGTTATCTGATATTATGCAAAATAAAACCCTTTTTACCTGTGCTTTTTCTTTGCCATCTTCCTTGAATTTGATATCAAATCAGTAAGTGCATTGAAGGCTTTTCCCACCTGCTCCATCTTTACAAGTACTATGGTGTCAGTGTAACAACTGACTGTGTCCTCAATGTTTATGTGTCTCCTAGCAAGCTGATTATAGAAAGCTATAGCACATCCTGGCGTCTTGATGATGTCTTCGGGACTGTGTACAATAATAGCTGCTAGGCTATCTTCAATTTCCAGAATATCGTCATACGCAAACATCGCTTTGACATCTTGAAGCAAAAGATCGTCAAAGACGAGTGTAATCGACATTATGCTTTCTGATATACTTATAAAATTGCCGACACTCCGGACCATTGCCTTAGCAACCTTTTCAATCGTCTTTTTGCTCTTCTTGGCTGAGATCTTTGCTACATCTGTGTTGACGGTTATATTACTAGCTGCCAATATTGATGCGATAGGCTTTTGAGGTACATCATAATCATATCTTGACCTCTTGAGGGCGGTTATGATACTTTCTATACTGGTATCTTTGCTAAGCATATGGTCTATATGCGGCTTAATAATACGAGCAAGAGCACTGATGTTACAGTAGTCACGCTGGAGTGAGTCCTGAAATGAGAGATCGCTACTAACCGTCTCTCTAACGACCTCTGTTATTGATTTTTGATTGCCGGCCAACATGGGTCAATATCAACCTAATTTAGGTCGTTCCTGACCAAAAAATATAAATGTAATGCTTGAAACGCACTCGCATGTAATTGAACAATAACGACAGAGTCGTATTGGCTTATTCAGGCGGATTAGATACTTCTGTTTGTATAAGATACCTTCAGACATTGCACAAGCTCGATGTGATAACAGTCACTGTCGACTGTGGTCAGCACGACGACTTTAAAGAGATTGAAAGAAAGGCGGAAGCGATAGGTGCGATAAAACATATTTACATCGATGCCCGAGAAGAATTTGCTCACAATTATGTAGTGCCGAGCATTAAGGCTAACGGCCTATATCAGGGAAAGTACCCGCTTGCGACGGCGCTCGCTCGCCCACTGATTGCTGCAAAAGCAGTCGAAGTTGCAAAGAAGGAAGGCGCGACCGCAGTAGCTCATGGCTGCACAGGTAAAGGCAACGACCAGATTAGGTTCGATGTCACAATGCGTGCACTTAGCCCTAATCTCAAAATCATTGCCCCAATCCGTGACCTCAACCTGACACGCGACCTCGAAATATCCTTTGCAAAAGAGCAGAATATACCAATAAGCTCAGAGGCAAAGAAATACAGTATTGACATCAACCTCTGGGGCAGAGCTTTAGAAGGCGGTAAAATAGAGGAAGCTGACTTTGAACCTCCTGAAGAAGCTTTTGAATTTATCAATTTTCAGAATGACAAGGCTGGTTATATGGAAATTGAATTCGATCAGGGCATCCCGGTAGGAGCGGATGATGAACACATTCCTCTAGTTGACCTTATCCAATACGTCAATGACAAGGCTGGTGCACATGGAGTCGGTATTGTCGACCACATTGAAGACCGCGTTGTGGGAATTAAATCACGGGAAGTATACGAAGCGCCAGCTGCTGTGGCAATAATTGAGACCCACAAAGACCTAGAAAAGATGGTACTTACAAACCATGAGCTTGCATTCAAGCAGATCGTTGACAATCAGTGGAGCTGGCTTGCATATTCTGGCCTATGGCAGGATCCCTTACGCGCAGACTTGGATAGGTTTATAGATGCGACACAAAAACGTGTGTCAGGAAAAGTTAGGCTAAAGATGGAAAAGGGATCGCTGCGAGTGGTTGGCAGGGAATCTGGATATTCTTTATACAGAAATAATTTGGCAACATACGCTGCCGGCTCGACCTTTGACCAGAGTCTTGCAAAAGGGTTTGTGGAGTTGTGGGGGTTGCAGTCGGTTATGGCAAACTCCTTGACTGCAGATGTATCTATAGATAGAAAAAACAAAAAGGAGGTAGAAAATGAAATCAAAAGTTGAATGCCAAGAATGCGGGGCTGAAATCAGCGTCCCAGAAGATGCAGTGGTTGGGGAGATCATAACTTGCCCTGATTGCGGTGGCGAGTATGAGATTGCCTCAAAGGCAAACGACAACTTGGAACTAAAACCCGCTGAAAGAGTAGGCGAAGACTGGGGACAATAATGGTTGAGGTAAGCATTCTATGCGACAAAGTTCGCTTTGAGGAGAAGGCGCTCTTTGAAAAAACCCAGAGTATAGGCATAAAGTCAAAGATAGTCGATGCAAAGACACTTACTATTGGTTCATATAGCAAGGCTAAGGATTTCCCACTAGGAGATGTGATTCTGCAGAGAAGCGTGAGCTATTACCGCGGTTTGTACCTTACTGCTTGCCTTGAATTTCTTGAGTTCAAAGTAATAAATAGATTTGAGGTTGGCCAAATCTGTGGAAACAAGCTTATTACATCGATTAGGCTTGCAGAAAGCAAAATTCCAACTCCAAAGACGCAGTTTGCATTTAGCGCAGAATCTGGGTTAGAAACTATAAAGAACACTGGGTTTCCAGTTGTCCTCAAACCGGTTGTGGGCTCTTGGGGAAGAGGGATATATCCTCTTCGTGACCTCGAGACTGCAAACATGATAATTGAAATGAGGGAAAAGGACGATAGCCCACTTTCGCGCATATATTATATTCAAGAAATGATTGATAGGCCACCGCGGGATATTCGCTGTATAGTAATCGGCGACCAAGTCCTCACTGCAATCTATCGCTATTCTTCACAGTCAGAGTGGCGAACAAATGTTGCATTGGGAGGCAAGGTCGAGCTTGCGCCTATAACAAAGGAGATGGAAGATTTGGCCCTAGGGGCTGCAGAGGCTGTCGGGGGCGGCATCCTGGGCGTGGACATGATGGAAGACAAAAATCGTGGGCTGGTCGTTCATGAAGTAAATAACACAGTCGAGTTTCGGGGCGCTGCCAGCGTTTCAAAGGCTGATATCCCAAACCAAATGATCGAGTATGCAGTCAAACTGGCAAAAAAATAATGACCCATTTTGGTCAGTATTGACCCATTCGTGGTTATACCTGACCAAAAAATATAAATGAGGATTTTCCAAGCGAAAAATTAAAAGAAATGCATTTTAGCCAAGGAGAACTTCAGAAATGAAAGTTGGAGTTGTTGGAGCTTCCGGATATGTAGGGGGAGAACTGTTACGGCTTCTAGTTGCCCACCCTAAGATAGAACTGAGTATGGTGACATCACGGCAGAAGGCAGGCGAATATGTGCACCGTGTTCACCCAAGCTTGAAGGGTTTTGTCGACATTACATTTTCTCCAATGAATATGGAAAAGCTGACAGATAATTGTGACCTTGTATTTACATCAGTACCCCACGGCAAGGCAAACAAAATAGTCAAGGACCTATACGATAGGGGGATGAAGATAATAGATCTCTCAGCGGACTTTAGGCTCAAAAATCCAAAGGATTACATAAGATGGTACGGCTGGGAACACCCTTTTCCTGAAATGCTGAACAAGTCAGTCTACGGGGTTCCGGAGCTTCACCGAGAAGAGATTAAAAATGCACAGCTTGTCTCCTGCCCCGGTTGCATGGCAGTAACCTCCCTTCTTGCCCTCAAGCCGCTCATTGAAAATAACCTCATAGATACAGAACATGTAGTAGTGGACAGCAAGATCGGATCCTCTGGAGCCGGTCAGAAGGCAAATGCAGGGACACACCATGCGATGCGTTATGGCGTAGTCAGACCCTACAAGCCTGCAAAACACAGACACACAGGTGAGATCGAACAGGAGCTTTCGCTCATTGCCAAAAGGCAAATTAAGGTCAGCATGAGTCCCCACGCAGTCAATATCGTCAGAGGCATTCTCACTACTAACCATACCTTCCTGAAAAGACCTGTAGAGGAACTAGAGCTATGGAAAATGTATCGTAACGCGTACAAGCGCGAGCCCTTTGTGAGATTGGTTCGTGATAAAAAAGGCCTATACAAGTTTCCAGATCCGAAATTCGTGGTCGGCTCAAACTTTTGCGACGTAGGATTTGACATAGATGAGTACAACCAGAGAATAGTGGCACTTTCAGCCTCTGATAACTTGATGAAGGGCGCTGCTGGCTCTGCAATACAAAATATGAATGTGATGTTTGGATATGGCGAAAATGAAGGACTCATGTATACCCCATTGACGCCAGTATGATAGTCACAAAGATAGGCGGAAGCGTAGTAGACGGGCTTCATTCCTCAGCTCTTGCAGACATGAAGTCAATAGCTGAAAAGTACAAACTCGTTTTTGTACATGGTGGAGGAAAAGAAGTTACTGCTACTGCAACTAAGCTTGGGAAGAAGCAAAAGTTCATTGTGTCGCCGGGCGGTGTGCGCAGCCGTTATACCGACAAAGAGACTGCTGAGATTTATACGATGGTAATGTCCGGAAAGCTCAACAAGGCAATAGTCCAAATGCTTTTGCGCCAGCATATTAATGCTGTAGGAGTTGCGGGAATAGATGGGGGAATATTGAAGGCAGAGAGAAAGAAGAAGCTTATCATCATAAATGAAAAAGGAAGAAAGATGATAATAGATGGTGGATATACTGGCAAGATAACATCGGTTGATGGGTCCCTGGTGAGTGACCTTGTTCATAGTGGCTATGTGCCTGTGATTTCGCCAATTGCGTTAAGTGAAGAATTTGATTTTCTCAATGTGGATGGAGACAGGGCTGCAGCATATGTGGCAGGTGGCATCAATGCAGACAAGGTTATCTTTATCACAGATGTAAATGGCTTAATACTAAATGAAAAACTTGTCAACTCAATGACTCTGGATGAGGCAAAAGGGGCATTACCAAAGATTGGGTCTGGAATGGACAAGAAAGTCCTCGCATCCATAGAGGCTCTTGAAATGGGAGTCAAGGAGGCGGTCATTGCTTCTGGCCAGGTCGAAAACCCATTGTCTGAAGCAATAGCCCATAGAAATTGTACGGTGATTGTTCCACATTGAACGACGAAGACCGGTACCTGGCACCTCTTTATCAGAGGTTTCCAGTAAATATTGCAAAGGGCAAGGGTACAAAGGTGTGGGACATTGCAGGTAAGGAATACATTGACCTCATGGGCGGCTATGGAGTCGCACTGGTTGGCCACTGCAACGATAGAGTGGTAAATGCTCTCAAAAGGCAGGCAGACATACTCATCACGGCGCACATGTCTACATACAATAATACTCGATTAAGATTCATGGAAAAGATAGCATCAGTGGCGCCGCCCTCTTTGAACAAGATATTCTTTGCCAATAGCGGTGCCGAATCTGTCGAAGCGGCACTGAAATTTGCACGCAAGTGCAGCGGCAAGCATGGTGTGATAGCAATGAATGGCGCGTATCATGGCAAGACGTTTGGCGCGCTTTCTGTGACATACAGCGAAAAATACAGAAAGTCATTCATGCCGCTATTGGATGGTGTTAAGTTTGTTCCATACAGCGATCCATCCCTGCTTGAAGAATTAATTGACGATACAATTGGAAGTGTAATTCTCGAACCTATTCAGGGTGAGACTGGCATCATCGTTCCTCCAGATGACCTTTTGCCAAACATCAGAGAGATCTGTGATCGACGCAACCTTGTCCTAATATTTGATGAGATACAGTCAGGGCTTGGGAGAACTGGCAAAATGTGGGCATGTCAAAACTGGAATACAACTCCAGATATTATGTGTCTTGCGAAGGGCATAGCTGGTGGAATACCCATGGGACTTGTTCTTGCCAAGCAGGAGATAATGGACACCATGAAGCTTGGCGAGCATTCTTCTACCTTTGGCGGAAGCCCTATAGCATGTGCTGCTGGCACTGCCACAATAGAGGCTTTGACCGATGATAAACTGATTGATAATGCTGCAAAGATTGGCGTCTACTTTAAAGAAGGTCTCACCCGGCTTCAGGAGAAGCACAAGATTGTCCGACAGGTCAGGGGTATTGGCATGATGCTTGGAGTCGAACTTCGTTTTGACGTCAAAGAGATACTTTTTGACGGAATTCGCAATGGATTGCTGCTTCTTTACTCAGGAAGAAATATCCTAAGGCTACTTCCGCCACTTGTAATGGACGAAACGACGGTTTCCCGTGCAGTTGATATAATAGATATTATATTAACTAACGAGGAAAAGAGAAGAAATGTCAGCTAAGATAGATGAAACTGATGAAAAGATAATACGGATTTTACAGACGGATTCTCGCAGAGCATTTGTCGACATTGCTAATGAGATCGGACTTTCCGAATCGGCTGTTCGGCGAAGAGTGAAGAACCTCGTTGATAGAACGATCATTAAACGCTTTACCATTGAACTTGGAGCAAGCGACAAGACAAGCGCAATAACGCTAGTCTCTGTAGCTTCAACGGCAGACACTTCTGCGGTATCTAACCAGCTGATGAATCTAAATGGCGTCAAAGTAGTCTACGAAATAACTGGCCAATATGATATAGCCGCTATCATTGCAGCCCCAGCGATAGCTGAGATCAACAAGTGTATTGACGATATACGCAAGATAGAAGGAGTGTCTGACACAGATACTGTCATAATACTAAAGACTATGCGGTAAAATCCCTTCTGCATAAGCCCAAGGCGGCGAATGTGATCAGGCTCCGAAACCCTTAGACAGTTGGCCCTAATTCAGCTCTTCAAATGTATACCGAAATATCCATGGTCTTGATTTCTTGCATGCCGTGCGTGTTATGAACAGGATGTGGATCCTATGTTACATTGCGAATTATTTTAATCTTATCTCAACATACCAAGTAGCTCATATATAACTCTCCTTTGAAAATAGCCTAATGAGCAGACCGCAGACCGACCCAGATATACCACTGTATAAACAAGAATGCAGCAGCATTTTAGCAGTCTCCCCACGAATACGCTATGCAGGAATAATAAACAAATTTGGCCGTACAAAGGCTGGTGGCCTACGCAAAGGTGTGGTGCCACTACTCAAGCCAGATGAGGCAAGAAATGAACACTTTATTGAAGCGACAAGAAATCAGCTCCGGAAGAACTTTGAAAAATCAATAGGTCGAGAAGAGTATACCTTAACTGAGAATGAAAAGGTCAAGATAGTTACACTATCAAGCCAGGAGCATTTTTATTACATCACTATGGACAAGGAGACGCCCATAAATGAAGTTGTGAAAATTATCGACGATATTAAAAGGCTTGTCAGAAAGTGAAGGCATACATACGTACATACCCTATGTGCTATTGGCTGCTAAAGAATTGATCGATAATGGCCAGCCTAGAAGTTATTATATACACAGATTCAGCGTTTGTATATGTGCTCTTTGGCTCTTTCATATGTATCCATATATTGTATTGTGTTCTTCAATGACAAAATTGGATTCTTTCATTATATGTTCGATATATATGATTAAAGTTACTTTGTTAATTTAGAAGAACCTTTTCATTAAGAACAACCCATTGGTTAGCATACCGTGATCATTATTGAGGTATATTGCCTTTTTCTGTGCTCTCATTCTTATCATATCGGATGCTATTTCATTTAACTTTTCCTCAGGATAGAGATAATTATACCAAGTCTTGGTACCATGAAGCCTCAGATATATAGCATTACCTATCATGATAATTTCATTTGGTAATCTGGGAGCATCAACAGAACAAAATGCAATACCCGCTCTTTCAATCTCTTTTAGAGCTGATTCATTCCACCAAGAGGAATCTCTAAATTCGATAACTGCTTTCTTGCCAGTTACAACTTGATGCATGATGCCATCGCTATTAAAAAAAGACCTTACTCTCTCTAGATTCTCCGGTTTAAACTTAAAGTTTGCTGGCATCTGAAAGAGCCAAAAGTCAATCCTATTTTGGAGTGGCTCAAAAATCCTAGAGAACTGATCCCAAAGCTCAATTGACCTTGGTTGCTTTAGTCTATTGTAGTGCGTAATCGAGCGGTGTACCTTAATCGAAAAACTGAAATTTGTTGGAGCTTTTATTTGCCAGAATTTTATCGATTTGACTGGCGGGAAACGGTAAAAGCTATAATTGATCTCAACAGAGTTGAAACCTTGACTGATATACCATTCAAACGCATTTGGCTTGGCCTTGTTCCAAGAATATGAATAACCAGAAGTCCCTATCCTTATTTTAGGTTCGATCAAACCTAATCCATTCTTCCTATGCTATATATCGTGTCTATCCATATTCTATAGCTGTTATATTATTATTAATCTAAAAATCCTCTATCCTTAAAGAGTATGAATCGCATAAACTGGACGCACTCAAACATAACTACTCTTGTATGACTAAAGATCACATAATATAATTAGAGTAAAGAAGGCGGTTTATTAAGCTTCAACAGAATTGTCAAGCCTAAATACTTGGTCATAACTCTACAAGTGAGAATTGTCGCTCCATTCATGTACGGCATAAAATTAAGCACAAGCTAAATCATTATAAGACTATCTCGACCATAATCCTCATATGTTTACGAAAAAGCAGCCGTGGCAAAAGAGGGACACAGGCCTTACTGCTAGGATCATTGTCAGCTTCGCAGTTCTCACTATACTTTACATTATATTTCTTAGTGTGCTTGCGTATGTGGGAGTCGGCGCCCTCGCAATAGCTGTCATTGCAGGCATCATGATACTAGCTCAGTGGTACTTCTCAGACAAGATAGTGCTATGGAGCACGGGTGCAAAAATAGTGAGCAGGGAGCAATTTCCAGAACTTCACGATCTAGTAGAGCGTATAGTGGCCA